>CANJEC010000061.1 GCA_947473395.1 Actinomycetota bacterium
CCCCGATGAGACCACATTTGAGTATCTCAAAGGACGAACCCATGCCCCCCAAGGCGACCTGTGGGACGCAGCGGTGGCCGACTGGCGCAGCTTGAGTACCGACTCTGGCGCAGTCTTTGACAAGGAGATCTTTCTGGACGCCGCTCAGATCGAACCGTTCGTCACATGGGGAACAAATCCCGGTCAGGTCATTGCCCTCTCGCAGAACGTTCCTGGTCCTGAAGACTTCACTGACCCGGACTTACGCGTAGCTGCCGAACGAGCACTCGAGTACATGGGCCTCACCGCCGGAGTACCCCTCAAGTCCATTCCCGTGCAGACCGTCTTTATCGGCTCGTGTACGAATGGCCGCATCGAAGACTTACGCGCCGCTGCAATCGTGGTGCAGGGCCGACAGGTGGCACCTGGGGTGCGGACTCTTGTGGTGCCTGGGTCCCATGCAGTCAAGCGTCAGGCCGAGTCAGAGGGTCTCGACCAAGTCTTCATCAACGCCGGATTCGATTGGCGTGAGCCAGGATGCTCGATGTGTTTGGCCATGAACCCTGACAAGCTCGTTCCGGGCAATCGTTGTGCATCAACATCGAACCGCAACTTCGAGGGCCGGCAAGGCCGAGGTGGTCGAACCCACTTGGTTTCCCCGGCTGTAGCTGCAGCAACTGCAGTGGCTGGCCATTTCGCAACTCCCACCGACCTTGACCCAGTTCGCTAATCGCTGCCCAACTGCCCGCGTTTCAACAAAAGGAAACCCATCATGGATTCAGTACAAAGAATTATCGGCACAGCAGTCCCCCTCGACCGCTCAGATGTAGACACTGATCAGATCATCCCGAGTGATTGGCTCAAACAAGTCGAGCGCACTGGGTTCGACAAGGGCCTCTTCTCGGAATGGCGCGATGACCCAGAGTTCGTGCTCAACAAAGAGCTGTACTCGGGCGCATCGGTCCTAGTCGCCGGGCCTAATTTCGGTACCGGCTCAAGCCGCGAGCATGCCGTGTGGGCCATTCAGCAATATGGATTCGCTGCTGTCATCTCACCAAGATTCGGCGACATCTTTCGCAATAACGCAACCAAAAACGGTTTGGTTCCAGTTCAGGTCTCAGCAGAGGTGGGTCGTCAACTTCTTGATGCAATCTCCGCTGATCCCTCGCTCGAGATCGTGATCGACATTGAGCTGCGGACGCTCGAGGTGACCGCACTTGACCTACTCGTAGACTTTCCGCTTGAGGATTCCATTCAGCACCGCTTCCTGAACGGCCTAGACGACATCAGCCTGACGCTGCTGCACGAACCCGAGATCACCGCCTTCGAAGCAACCCGACCAGCCTGGATGCCCACCACCCGTTAACCGACTGGGCCGACTGGGCAGGCTGGGCAGGCTGGGCAGGCTGGGCAGGCTGGGCAGGCTGGGCAGGCTGGGCAGGCTGGGCCGACTAACCGACTGTGGCTACCGAGACGACTCCGTCTGTCTGACGCAGGGCCTCGAGCACTGACTCGGGGACTGACTCGGTAGTAGCTAAGACCATGATGGCCTTTTCGCCCTCGGGTGACGATCCCACAGCCATGTCCGTAATGTTGACTGCGGCTTCACCTACCAGCGTCCCTACTTTGCCGATCATGCCCGGCTGATCAGCGTTACGAACAACTAGGAGATGCTCTGCTGGAGGAACGTCAATGGTGTAGCCGTCAATCATGACCAGGGTTTGCACGGACTTCAGCCCGACCAACGTGCCCGACAGGCTGTGGCCGCCTCCGCGTACGGTGATTAAGTTGACGTAGTCGCGCGCAGTGGTCGTGGATGTCGGCCGGACCTCGATGCCCTGCTCCTCTGCAATCTGTGGCGCATTTACATACGACACTGGGCCACCAGTCGTTGCACCAAAGAACCCTTTGAGCAGTGACAACGTCAAGATTCTGGTATCAAACTCTGCAATCTGACCTTGGTATTCAATCTCGAGGCCCTCGGAGATTTGTCCGCATAGGCCAGCAAAGATTCGACCGAGTTGCTCACCGAGCGACAAGTAAGGCCGCACGACCTCGGAGGCCTCGGCCGCAGAGACGTTGACTGCGTAGGGAACAAAGTCGCCGGCCAACGCCAACTGCACCATGTCTGCAATGGTGTCCCCTGCCTTATCTTGAGCCTCGGCTGTAGAAGCACCAAGGTGAGGCGTGACTACCACGGAATCGAGTGCAAAGAGCGGAGAATCAGTGCATGGCTCCGTTGCGAACACATCGAATCCAGCCCCGGCTACACGGCCCTCGGAAATGGCATCGGCTAGAGCTTGTTCATCAATGATTCCGCCGCGGGCCACATTGATAACTCGCAGCGAGGGCTTAGCCAGTTTCAACATGTCGACCCCAATGAGTCCGGCAGTCTCTGGAGTCTTGGCTAGGTGCAAGGTGATGAAGTCAGACTGTGCCATCAGGTCCTCTAGGGAGAGCAGCTGCACGCTCAATTGCCGAGCTCGATCCTCAGACACGAAGGGGTCATACGCGACCAGCTTCATTCCAAAGGCGAGCGCCCGCTGAGCTACGAGCTTGCCAATTCGACCAAGGCCAATGATTCCGAGTGTCTTGTCGGAGAGCTCAACACCGGTCCACTTGGATCGCTCCCAGCGGCCGGCCTTGAGCGCTTCACTGGCCTGGGGCACATTGCGGGCTTGGGCAAGCAACAACGCCATGGTGTGCTCTGCGGCAGACAGCGTATTGGACTGAGGTGCGTTGACGACCATGACTCCGCACTCAGTCGCTGCGGCTACGTCGACGTTATCAAGGCCAATCCCCGCTCGACCCACGGCGATCAAGTCAGTTCCCGCAGCAAGAACCGGTGCTGTCACCTGTGTTGCAGACCTGATGATCAGGGCATGAGCACCGGGAATAGCTACTAGCAACTCCTCGGGGGTGAGCCCTTCTTGCACATCCACCTCATGGCCTGCGTCACGCAAACGCTGTAATCCGCCATCGGCAATTTTCTCTGTTACCAGTACTCTCATGCCCCCATCCTGCCTGAGCTTGGAGCGGCCGGCCAACCCACAAGTTTTTCGACCTGAGGTGGGTTGCCATCGGGCTGAAATCCAAGCACTTCACCGTAGAAGGCAAGCTCGGTCTCTAGGGCGTTGACTACCGTTTCTCGAAGCAAGAATCCGTGGCCTTCTCCCTGGAACAACACATAGGCATGGGGAACCTGATTTTGTTGCAGTGCAGTTACCAGAACCTCGGCTTGGGCCGGCGGAACCACTTTGTCATCGGCACCTTGCAACAACAGCACAGGCCGGCTCAGGTGTTCCGCATGAAACAACGGCGACCTAGCTCGGTAGGTTGCAGCCTGTTCTGGGAGCGAGCCAACCAGACCGTCTAGATAGCGGGACTCGAACTTGTGGGTATCTGCAGCCAGCGCGGCTAGGTCAGTGACCCCATACAGGCTGCAAGCTGCCACAAAGGTCCCATCGAACCCCCAAGCCTGCTGAAAACACAATGCTGCTAGGGCAGTAAACCCACCGGCAGAGCCACCTCGAATCACGCACCGTTCAGGGTCAACGAGTCCCTGCTCGGCTAGGAAGCGCGCCGCAGCGATGCAGTCCTGAACATCTGCAACTCCCCATTCTCCGCGAAGTTGGTCTCGGTATTGTCGTCCAAACCCAGTTGAACCTCTGTAGTTCACGTCTGCGACAGCAAAACCTCGACTAGTCCAAAACAGCAAGCTCGGCGAGAACTCTGCACGGGCAGAGGCCGTTGGGCCTCCATGAATTCGTACGAGCAGCGGAGGTGACTCACCCTCTGGGCCATGAAATCTGGGGCTCTGCGGCGGATAGAACAACGCGTGTGCCTGAACCAAACCGTCTTCTTGGGAACCAGTTGGAAAAGTGATTGCCATGGGAGTCGAAACCCAGTCTGCTCCCAGTGGTGCCGCGCCGGGTGCAGCAGCGGGTGCAGCAACTGCCGAACCTGCAGCAGAAGGTCGAGCAACCTCCGGTGTCGCTCGCAGGTCAGTTGCCACTCCGGATGCAAGATCAATATGCCAGACCGAACTCGGCTGATCCGCGAGACCTGCAATGACTGCAACCGAGGAACCCTCAACGCTAACTGAATCAATGCAGGTGAACCCTGGGCCCGGAAGCGGCAGCCTTTGCGAGGTTGCAGGGTCGTAGCTCCAAAGCGAATCAAAGCCGCCTGCCTTTGCGGCAAACACCACAGTGCCGTCAGAGGTGAAGCCATACCGGCAGCCGCCAGCAACCCAACGAGGCTCGCCGACCTCTTCTTGTGCATCCGCAATCAGAGGCTCCAGATGGTCTCCAGAGGCAGCCTCGGGAGTTCCAGGTACCGCAGAGCGATATAGGTGCCACCAGTCAGTGGAGTCATCACACCACCACAGATGCCCATCCGGAGACCATTTCGGAAGACTCACTGACACGGCCCGCGTCAGGCCACGAGCTTGGCCTCCAGCTAGTCCACCAGCAACGCGACGTGGTTGTGTGATGGCAATTGATTTCCGACCGCCGTAGTGAACATCAGCGGCCCAGAGCTCGGCTGCATCCCATGGCATGTCTGGGTGATCCCAACGAAGCCAAGCCAAGCTCAAGCCGTCAGGCGACAAGGTAGGAGCAGCAGTGAAGTCCCCGGAGCCGGGTTGGCCTTCGCCAACGATGACGACGGGCGGAGCAGGCGACGTTCGTATCGCCACCAATTCGTTGGCTACTGCTCCATGGGCTAGCACTCCATCGGCTAGCACTCCATTGGCTAGCACTGCATCGGCTATCGCCTCGGTGGCCAGCACTGCATTAGCTACCCCGTCGGCCGTGGCTTCGGTGCCTGTCCCAGGAATTGTCTTCTGAGACTCACGCTCGCAGATCACCCAATTGCCATCAGGGGTAGCAACCCCAGACGCGTAGCGGACCGAAGGCGCACCTTCGGAACTGACGAGAGGCCACAGCAGAAGCTCGCGTGCGTAGGCATCCGCCCCAGCCCACAGTAGGCATTCGGATGCTGCATCCACCCAGTAGATACGGCCATCAGAGCGAGGGTCTCCATGCACCCAAAACGCGCCACCCCCGTACTCATTCACGCGAGTACGTGCCGAGATCTTTGCCCCGAGTAGCAACTCCTGATTCATTGCCGTATCCGGCTGAGACACGAATACGACACCGCTACGGTCATATCCCGGACGTGACTCAGCCCAGATGACATCGGAACCGATGTGGGCAAGTTCGCCGAACCGCGGAGACCCACTAGCGACAGCACGCGCCGTTAACGGCGAAGACCATGACCCGAAGGGAGCTTCTACAGATTCACTGCCTTCGTTCACACTGTCTGAATTCACACTGCCTGGATTCACACCGCTCCGTTGACCAGTGCGGCGATTCGAGAAATTCCCTCTTCAAGGTCTTCGTCGCCGAGCGCAAAGGAGAACCGCCCGTAGCCCGGCGTGCCGAAAGCCTCGCCAGGGACAAACGCAACCTTGACCTCTTCGAGGACCAGATCGGCCAACTCCACCGTTGTTGAAGCAGTTCGACCTCCAAGGTCAACCCCCAGCAGGCCTGTCAGGTTGGGGTATGCGTAAAAAGCCCCTTCGGGCGAAATGCAGCTGACGCCTGGGATCTCGTTCAGCATCCGATGCATGGTCTGACGGCGACGATCAAAGACTGCTCGCATCTGATCCACTGCGCTCAGGTCACCCTCAACTGCTGCAAGCGCCGCCCGCTGAGCAACATTGCACACGTTTGAAGTTAAGTGAGTTTGCAGGTTGGTCGTGGCCTTGACCACATCCGCAGGACCAATCAACCAGCCGACGCGCCAGCCAGTCATGGCATAGGTCTTTGCGACGCCATTCAGAATCACGCACTGATCGGCTAACTCGGGTACTAGAGCCTGAATGCTGTGATGCACGGCGTCTCCGTACACGAGGTGCTCATAGATCTCATCAGTGACCACGATGATTCCGTGTTTGAGTGCCCACTCACCGATTTCGGTGATTTGCTCGGCCGGGTACACCGCCCCTGTCGGGTTAGAGGGTGAGACGAACACTAACAACTTGGACTTTGGTGTTCGCGCAGCCTCAAGTTGCTCAACGGTTACTCGAAACCCAGTGGACTCATCAGTTTGCAGAATTACGGGAACGCCACCGGCCAGCTCAATAGGCTCGGGATAGGTCGTCCAATATGGTGCGGGAAGAAGGACCTCATCTCCCGCATCGAGTAGCACAGTGAAAGCCGAGTACACCGCCTGCTTGCCACCGTTGGTGACGACCACCTGTTCGGGAGCAATCTGCACGCCAGAATCCCTGAGGGTCTTTGCCGCAATAGCTGCACGCAACTCTGGCAGCCCAGCAGCAGGGGTATAACGGTGGTTCTTTGGATCATGGCAGGCTGCAGCAGCGGCTTGGACAATGTAGTCAGGGGTAGCAAAGTCTGGCTCGCCGGCACCGAAACCGATGACCGATTCCCCTGCCGCTTTGAGCGCCTTGGCTTTGCCATCCACTGCCATGGTGGCCGAAGGGGTAATTGCAGCAACGCGTTGAGCGATTCGAGAGGGAGTATTCATGGCACTGAAGATACCGGGTTGAGCTGCTTTGCAGAAACGAGTTCGCCCGATCCCGCTCAGCCCGCGAGACTCTAAGACTGTGAGCACACCTGATATCCCCATCCCCGATGAGTTCCTCCCACATGACGGCCGGTTCGGCTGCGGCCCCTCTCGGGTCAGGCCCGACGCTGTAGAGATGCTTGCCGGCTCCGCCGGGCATTTTCTGGGCACGAGTCACCGACAAGCCGCAGTTCGGTTCAAAGTGAGCGAACTGCGAAACGGCCTAGCCGAGATGTTTGCTCTGCCAGATGGCTACGAGGTTCTGCTCGGCAACGGCGGAACCACAGCATTTTGGGACGCTGCGACGTTTGGCCTGATCCAGGATCGAAGCCAGCATCTGCACTTTGGTGAGTTCTCCTCCAAGTTCGGCAAGGCCGCCGCCGCAGCACCTCACCTAGGCGAGCCGCAGATCATCTCTGCAGAACCGGGGGATCACCCGCTCGCTGTTGCCGCACAAGGAATCGACTCGTACTGCCTCACTCAGAACGAGACCTCAACCGGTGTTGCAATGGAACTGCTTCGGCCAGAAGGGGCAGATGCGGACTCACTAGTTCTCGTTGATGCCACCTCGGCTGCGGGTGGTTTGCGCTTCGACCCACATCAGGTTGATGTGTACTACTTCGCGCCGCAGAAATGTTTGGCCTCTGATGGCGGACTCTGGCTTGCGGCCTGCTCCCCCAAGGCGATTGAGCGAATCGAGCGAATCGCAGCGAGTGATCGTTGGGTGCCTGCGTTCTTTGACCTTGGTATCGCGTTAGAAAACTCGCGCAAGGACCAGACCTATAACACTCCGGCGCTCGCCACCCTGTTTCTAGCCACCGAGCAGGTTCGCTGGGTCAATGAGAATGGCGGCTTAGAGTTCGCCGCCTCGCGCTGTGATCAGTCAGCAGCACACATCTACGACTGGGCCGACGCTCATGCGCATGCGACTCCATTTGTAGCTGATCCGGCAAAGCGTTCCCACGTGGTGGCAACCATTGATTTTGACGAGAGCATTGACGCCGCTGTTGTGGCGGCTGTTCTGCGAGACAATGGACTCATTGATGTCGAGCCATACCGCAAGCTGGGCCGGAACCAACTACGAGTAGCTATGTTCCCAGCTATCGACCCATCCGATGTGGCTGCGCTCACGGTGTGTGTGGACTACGTGATTGAACAGCTGGGATGATCATGAATTCCGCCGAGACGTACCAGGAATCCTCTGATTCACTTCGCAAAATTCGCGATCAGTTGACTGGCCCCGGCGGGCAGTTCGAAGTCGTCACCTCCACAGTCGATGGCATCGAGATGAAGACGTACAAGAATCGCTTCAGCAGCCTGCGAGAGGTTGCTGCTTTTGGTGCCCTGCACGAAGACAAAGAGTTTTTGGTCTTCGGAGATCGGCGAATTACGTTTTTGCAGTTTCTCTCACAGGCCAACTCGCTCAGTCAGGTGCTGACCGATCAGGCTGGTGTTCACCATGGTGACCGCGTTGCCGTGCTGGCACAGAACTCGCCCGAGTGGTGCCTAGCGTTTTGGGGCACGGTAGATCTGGGAGCTGTACTCGTTGGTCTGAATGGCTGGTGGACTACCGAGGAGCTCATGTACGGCCTCGAGGATTCTGGGTCGAAGGTTCTCGTTGTGGACCGGAAGCGCTTTGAGCGCATCGTGGATCAAGTGCACCTACTCCCGACCCTTGAACACATCTATTTGATTGATGCTCTGCCCGAAGAGTTCGAGTTGGCTTCGGCATCCGGGCCAGAGATCCACAGGTTCTCTGAACTCGTAGCGCATCCCAGTGAGACATTCCCGACAGTTCCCATAGAAGAATCAGACCCAGCAGTGATTTTCTATACCTCGGGAACCACGGGCAAACCCAAGGGTGCAATCAGTTCTCACCGCAGCATGGTCGCGAACTTGCAGAACACTGCCTGCGTATCCACCGCCTCGGCCATGCACTTGTCTCGCAGACCCGCCAGCAGCACCTCGGACCAAGCGCCGGACTCCCCCGCTGCCCCCTCACAGATGACTGCGCTCTTTACTGCACCTCTGTTTCACGTGGCTGGCTGCCACTCCACGATGGTGGTTGGCATGCTCGCAGGCGTCAAACTGGTGATGCTCGAGGGAAAGTTCGAGCCTAGTAAGGCGCTCACCCTCATCGAAGAGGAGCGGATCACGATGTGGTCTGGGGTTCCCACGATGGTGTGGCGGGTCTGCGAGTACCCATCTCGCCATGATTTCGATACTTCCTCGGTGACCAACGTCAGTTTCGGCGGTTCCCCTTCTGCAGACGAACTGCTCCGTAGGATCCGAGAGACCTTTCCCAACGTGCGAACCACCACAAACGCCTATGGCCTGACCGAATCCTCATCGGCAGCAACCACATTGTCTGGGGCTGACGCATTCCTCAAACCCACATCTGTTGGACTCCCGATGCCCACGGTAGATATTGCAATTCTTGGCTCTAGCGGTGATCACCTTGAACCGTTTCAAACTGGTGAGGTACTGCTGCGCGGGCCGATCATTATGCCGGGGTACTGGAACAAGCCCGAGGCAACGGCAACAACGGTAATTGATGGCTGGCTGCACACCGGAGACGTTGGCCACCTTGACCATGAGGGGTTTCTGTTCATAACCGATCGAGCCAAAGACATGATTATTCGCGGCGGGGAAAACATCTATTGCGTAGAGATCGAGAACCGACTGCTCGAGCATGAAGCCATTGCTGACGCAGCAATCATTGGCCTCCCCCATGAGACCCTGGGCGAAGAAGTCAAAGCTGTGCTTGAAATGGTTGAAGGGAAAGAAGTCACTGACGATGAAATTCGCCAGTGGGTGGCCGAGGTACTTGCAAGCTTCAAGGTTCCGACCTACATCGAGCGATGGAATGGAAAGCTGCCGCGCAATGCCTCGGGCAAGCTACTCAAGAATGTTTTGCGTGGCGAAGGCCACGTCAGTTTCTCCGAAACAATGTGAGTCTCACGGCCATCTAGGGGAATTCCGCCGGATCTGCTGAGCGGCCTAGATTGGTGCCATGAGCGCACTGTTGCCCGATGGAACCTACGACGCTTTCGTTATTGACGTTACCGAGGAATCCGATGATTCGGGGCAGCCTCAGACTCTGGTTGAGCTCACCATTGTTGCTGGCGAACACAAGGGCCTAGTACTGCAGGTTGCTACTGAATCCTCGATAGGGCGATTCGAAGACATAGTCGGCATGCCTGCGACGTTGACGGTGACCAACGGGTCGCCGCAAGTCCGCATCGACGACTGAGCAAACCATCGGTTGAGCGATTTCGTTCGTTCACAGTCGGTTAGGTAGCCGGAAACAGAGCCGAAACAACGTCTCTTTAGGTTTCTCTCATCTTGAGGCACAGAGCTGATGCCATCAAGTGGTCGTCCGAGACACGGGCGGTGACGTGTTACCCCTCTGGGGTGACACGTGAGATA
>CANJEC010000062.1 GCA_947473395.1 Actinomycetota bacterium
CGCTCTTGGACAACTCTGGCTGTTCATTGTGGCCCCCATTGCTGGCGGCGTGATCGGTGCTTTGGTCTGGAAGCTCGCAACCGGTGGCGACGAAGCGCAGACCGGCGAGTCCGAGGCCGAGGGCGTAGAAGTCGCTTAGCATTTTCGTGAATAACCCTGGTGCCCTCTAAGATCTCACTTCCCGTCAGATCTCAGAGGGCACCGTTTCGGGTGCTCAGCCTCTGTCGGGAGTTGGACCGTACGGAGGAAAGAACTCATGGGTATGTTGGACGGCAAAGTTGCAATCGTTACTGGAGCGGGTCACGGCATCGGCCGAGGCCATGCGCTTGAACTCGCCAAGCACGGCGCAAAGATCGTCATCAATGACCTTGGTGGGTCCGTCAAGGGTGAAGGCGTCGGTCGCGACGCAGACCTGACCGTGGAGATCATCAAAGCTCGCGGTGGCGAGGCCGTTGCGAACTACGGCGATGTCTCTGACTACGAGGCCTCGGGCCAGATGATTGCCCAGGCTATCGACGCATTTGGTCGCCTAGACATTCTGGTCAATAACGCCGGAATTGTGCGCGACGGATCAATCTTCAACATGACTCCCGAAGATTTTGATGCAGTCATCAAGGTGCATCTACGCGGCACCTGGGCGCCTTGCAAGCATGCTGCTGTTCATTGGCGCAACGTGAACAAAGAGACTGGTGAAAAAGTCAACGGCCGCATCATCAACACCGTCTCAGGTGCTGGCCTGACCGGCAACTTCGGCCAGACCAATTACGCACCAGCCAAGGCGGCAATTGCCAGCCTGACCCAAACTCTGAGCTTGGAACTGTACAAAATGGGCGTGACCGTCAACGCCGTCGGCCCTGCTGCTGCAACGCGAATCACAGGAACCATGCCGAATGCCCCTGCGGTTATCGAAGCCGATGAGGTACCCGAGGATGAGTGGAACCGGATGGACCCATCGGTTTCCTCACCACTCGTTGCATGGCTTGCCTCGGACGAGGCTGACCATGTGACCGGACAGATCATCCGTGCCGTGGCCGAAAACATTATTCTCATGAAGGGCTGGGCGGACGGTCCCACCATCAACAACAACTCCAAGCGCTGGGATGCCACCAAGCTTGGACAACAGCTCGCCACCGACGTGTTCTTCACGCGAGCTCCAGGCCTGCGTTACTAGATCAAGCGAGCCCTGCAACGGCCCCGTAAAGTTGTGGTGATCTGAACGGGAGTCGTCGTGGCACAAGCCAATACATCTGAGCCAAAGAAGCGGAGGTCCACCTCAACCTCTGAGTTTGGCGTTGGTAAGCGCGAGGGCCACGACTCGACTGATTTTTATGCCAGGTTTGCTGCACCGCAGGTCTCAGACGAGGACCGGATCTCAGATGACGATTCACTCCGCTCGATCGATCAGATTTTTGTGGGTTCCGCAGCCATAATGTCCCAGGTTGCTGACGGTTCAGTTGCCCTAGTAGTCACCTCGCCGCCGTACTTTGCGGGCAAGGCCTATGAGACCGAGCTGCAAGCCGACCACGTCCCCGCCACCTACCTGGAGTATCTGCAGATGCTCCGAGAGGTCTTTGCTGAATGTGTTCGCACCCTCGAACCGGGCGGGCGCATTGCCGTCAATGTGGCCAATCTGGGCAGGCGGCCCTACCGGTCTTTGTCGGGTGACATCACCGCAATCTTGCAGGACGATCTGCGCCTCTTACTCCGAGGCGAAGTCGTCTGGGTGAAGCAGCGCGGTGCTTCGGGTTCGTGTGCTTGGGGCAGCTTTCAACGCGCTACGAATCCTGTGCTTCGTGACCTGACCGAGCGCGTGATCATTGCCTCGAAGGGTCGCTTTGATCGCCCGTTGTCGGCCGAGATACGCAAGGGTCGAGGGTTGCCCTATGAATCCACGATGTATCGCGATGAGTTCATGGATGCCACCTTGGACATGTGGGAGATCCCACCTGAGTCAGCTAAGCGAGTGGGCCATCCGGCACCATTCCCTGTTGCATTACCGGAGCGTCTCATCAATCTGTATTCCTACAAGGGCGACCTGATCCTTGATCCTTTTATGGGCTCTGGCACGACAGCTATTGCGGCACTGCAAACGCAGCGCCACTATGTCGGATACGACACCGATTCGGGGTATGTCTGCCAGGCTCGGGAACGAATTTCCACAGCCCAGACGGTCGAGATGTTCCAAGAAGACGGCCCGCAGATTCCATCGCCAGCGGACACTCAGCACGACTGGTTTCAGCAGGCCCGTCGCCAGGGTCTAGCGGCAAAAGAAGTTGCTAGGCGGATGTTGATTGAGGCTGGGTTCGAACAGTTCGGTCCCATCCTTGAAGGGATCAAGGTAGCTGGAGTCGAGTTCAGCTACTCGGTGATCGATGCCGCTGGGCAACGCCTTCTCGTTGATCTTTCGGGTGCATTGAGTGCCGCTCGGCCGGGATTGAAGCGCAGCGAAACGCTCTTTCGGGCGTTGGGCAAAGCCTCGGCAGTGTCGTTGCTGCTTGCCGATCAGGCCGAGGAAGTACTGCTCACTCAGGTGCTCCTCATGAGCACCGATGCTCCCGGCAGGAAGTCCGCACTCGGTCGGGCGCTTACTGCTGCATTAGACCCACTCGAAGGAACCATTACCGAGATTGCTCTGCTAGATGAGCCCGGCCTGCAGACTCTGTGTCAGCTAGCTCTTGGGTTGCGCCCCGGCTCTGCCGGCTGGGGTGGAAGTGAGTGGACGGTATCGCATGGTTGATGACATCCTCGCTGACCGCAGCGTTGGAGGACTATCTGGTGCGAAACGTCTTGCCCAGAGCTACCGGCAGCTTCCCGCTAAACCCGATCTGATGCTGGTGCATCGCTCTACTCAGCTGCGCGGAAGACTGCTCAAGTTCACTGACCAACTCGTGGTGATTCAGGACCGTTCCGGTGGACGTCACACCTTTGAGAATCACCCAGGATCCTTCGCTCATAACGGAGAGACGGTCACGCTCGTGAGGCCCGGCCGGGGCCCAGAAGCCCAAGAGCCTGCCACGCGGCGCTCGGCCGCTGGGGGAGTGGTTTCTGCTGAGCAGGTGGCACGAGTTGCTCAGGCTTCTCGACTCTGGGTAGAGGGAGATCATGATGCCCGTTTTCTTGAGCGCGTCTGGGGCGACGAGCTGCGAGAATTAGGCATTGTGGTTGAGCCTATGCGTGGGATCGACGATCTCGTTGCTGCGGTAGCAGAGTTCGCGCCCCGAGCAGATGCTCGGTTGGCAATCCTTGTTGATCACCTAGTGCCAGGCTCGAAAGAGACCCGCATTACCGACCAGATTCGTGATCCGAACGTGTTGATTCTGGGTCACCCGTTTGTAGACATCTGGCAATGTGTGCGCCCTCGGTCCTTGGGAATCGACTCGTGGCCAGAGGTTCCAAAGGATGAAGAGTTCAAAGCGGGGCTCTGCAAGCGATTGGGATGGGGGTCAACGACTGAAGGATGGAAGCGGGTGCTCTCGGCGGTGAACACATTTGCTGACTTGGAACCCGAGTTGGTGGGCGCAGTAGAACAGGCCCTCGATATGCTCGCACCCCCAGTAGAGGACTCCCCATGACACGCACAATCGCTGATGCCCTTGAGGAGCGCCTCCGTTCGTTGGGGGTGCAACGTGTCTACGGCTTACCCCTAGCCAATCTTCAGCAAGTACCGGTAAATAATCCCGATTTGGCAGTGCTGTTGGCCGATGCTGACGGTCGGCTCGGCCATCACGACGGCAGCGGTCGCCTAGGCGCAGCGCTGCTTGAGGGGCCGATCCTGCATCTCTCTTCAAGTCCCGGAGGCCTCGCCCCGCTTCAGAGAGTCAGCAGCGCAGTTGAGTTACTCGATGCGCTCGTTGACCCTCCTGGAATGCTTCTGCCCGGGACACTGGCATTGCATCTTGATCTCGATCTGAACGAGCTGGTTCCACAAGGCCTTGCACCTACTCGTCAGGTGGAGCGAGTCCCCGTGCTGACATTCGACCCGTCCCTAGCTGCTCTCAACATGTTGGTCTTGGTTGGTCCCGGAGTGATCCGTGCCAATGCCCTCGATGGGGTCCGAGACTTTGCGAGGAGCTCTGGCAGCGGCATCGTTACGAGTTGGGGAGCAAAGGGCGTGGAGCGATGGGATAGTCCCTTTCACTTTGGAACCTTTGGTTTGCAGCAGCGAGATGCCGAGTGCACGGGTATTGATCAGGCAGAGATTCTCATACTCAGTGGTATTGACCCTGAGGAAACCCCGCAGCATTTGCTCGACGGCTTTGTCACACAAGAGGTCCGACCTAGCCAACTCCATGCTCTGACAGCAACCTGGCCACCTAGCAAGTCGCTGCCGGAACGTCCCCCCGCCTATGAAGAACTTCGATCCGTGATTACTCCGTTATATGAGTCTGAGGATGTTCCGCTCACACCGCCGCGCGCCGCACTGCACATGGCAGGATTGCTGCCCGAGGGGGGAACCGTTGTTGCCGACCCCGGTGCGGCAGGGTTCTGGCTGGCTCGCAGCTTTCCTACCTCGTATCCCGGAAACATCTGTATTCCGGCCAGTTTCACCCCCGGGTTTGCCGCGGCAGCGGCCTTGGTCTGCAGCCTTGAGGGCCGCCCCTACTTCGCGGTGAGCGATCAGATCGGCGGAATAGAAGGCCTTGATGATGTAACAGCGGAGTTGCTCGAATTGGCCGAAGAACTCAACCAGCCAGTTGCCCTGCAACTGTGGGGCCCAGAGGGAACCCTGTCGAACTCCGCTGCTCACATTGAGGTTCTTCAGGCCCAACTCGCAACAGAACATGTGCGCATCGACGAGGTGCCAGTGGACCTCGACGCTACCGAAGAGATCGAACGTGTAGCCGGTGAGTTGATTGCTTGGCCGATTGAGAGCCTGTAGTGAACCGCTTCTCGTATGATCGTTGCCGAATCGCAATGGGATGAGGGAACAGGTGTCAACAGACGCAACAAGTTTGACGCAGTCGCAGAATGCACGGCTGACGCGCATGCTCGAGGTCACTGCACAGCTAGCCCTCGAAGGTGGGTGGGATGCCGTGCAGATGCGAGAGGTGGCGCAGCGAGCAGAGGTGGCCTTGGGAACCTTGTACCGCTACTTTCCCTCAAAGGAGTATCTGCTGGTCTCGGTCATGATTGCAGATATTGAGGGACTTGCTGATCGCTTAGCAGTGCGTCCCGCAGAGGGAACAGATCCGGTTCAGCGGGTGATTGATGTGCTTCGTCGATCAAATCGAGCACTTCAGCGCCAACCCCAAATCACCATCGCAATGATTCGCGCATTGGTATCTGGCAACCAAGAGATCGCACCGGCCGTTGCAGAGACTCGGGTTCTGATGCGTCGAATTATTAGTGATGCTTTGGGCCCTGAGGGAATGGCAAACGGCGAGGACTCTGAGCGGGAACTGATGAGGATCGACCTGCTGAGTGATGTGTGGCTCGCAGCCCTCGTGAGCTGGATTTCTGGGGTAGAGCCCGACACTTCGGTGATGCCAAAGTTGGAGCGTGCCAGTCAGTTGCTGCTGACCTAGTGCAGTCAGCTCACCAATCTGAGCTGTTGAAAGCCGCCATCTGCAGAGACCCCAAGGCCGATGCCTGCTCCAACGCTGGCCCCAAAAATTCCGGTGTGTTCGCTCACGGCAAACTCCGCTGATCTGCTCAGGGATTCGCCAACCGGAGTTTCAAGCTCGGACAGTGTGTGCATCGCTGCGTCAACATCTACCTGTCGAAGGTGATCGACTGCAGTTCTCACTTGCTCAATACAACGAATGGTGCCCGCCTCAGACAAGTCCAGGTTGCTCAGGCTGCGAGACTCCCGATGACCGTCAGTGCTCGTGATGCTCACAATGACATCAGCACCATGACGGGCCTGGTCAGGAATCTCGATTCGCAGTCGAGATAGTTGAACTTCGGTGCCACCGTCTGCGACAGAAGCTAAGCGAAAACGTTGGAGTAGCTGTGCCGACAAGAGCGAGGCAGCGGTGCCTTCGAGTTCAAGAATCTGTGAGTGCTCGCTGCGGCCGAACCGAAAACTTCCACCGCCGCGAAGTACTCCCTGTGCCCCAAGAGAAGCCGCTAGAGAGGCTGATCCCTGCGCAGACACGCTGAGTTCGGTGAGCTCCTCTGTTCTATCTGGCGGATCTATGCCGGGAATCCTGATGCTTGCGGCGAAGGTGCGTCGAATTGCTGCTTGCGCCTCGATCAGAGCCAGAGTGGGGAGAAGGCCTTTTTCTGTAGTGGAGAAGTGGCGGCGGGTGACCTGAGCTACTGCAACTTGACCGCGCAGGTTTGCCCCGAGTGCAGCACCTGAGGATCCAATCGAGACAGAGCTACCAGAAGTTGCTGCTAGGCCTACTTGGTTGCGCTCAGTACTCATAACCGTGACTCGCTCACGCTCAAAGTGTTGAATAGAGAGATTGTGCGTAATGCCAACTACGAGTACACCGGCGGTGATTTGGGTGCCAGAGAGCAGTCGCAGTTCCGATGTTGGAAACGGTGCAGGCCGCCGCAGATCGGCGTTATGTGCCAGCTTGCCTGCCTGCGAGGAGGCAACTTCTTGCTGTTCGGCCTGCTGCTTCAGTTGGGTCGAACACAGCGAACAGGCCATTGCAATTGCTCGAAGGGAGGGCTGCTGCTGCCGCTGCCAGTCTCGGAGAAACTCATCTGCATCGCGGCCGCGCCAACTGCTCTGGCGTACCCGGCGATTGAGTGAGGTAGCGCTGAGTTCAGCTTGATCAGCAAGGCGTGTCAGGGTGAGGCCAAGGTGTCGCAGTGCAACAGGGTCAGCGCCAATTCGTGACATAGCCACGCAGGTTAGAAGGCCGGATCCTTGCCGTCAGCGGGGAGATCAGCCCCCAAGAACGCCTATCCCACTGCTGCGGATGGACTGATCACACCCCAACCAAAGCTTGAATCCCAGCCAGCGCTACCCGAATCGGTAACTGTGCTCTCTATGCGGGATCGGATCTGAGTAGCTGACTCTGAGGGATGCGCTGCGCGAGCGAGGGCGGCCAGGGCAGCGACATGCGGAGCAGCCATCGAGGTTCCGGACATGTATCCATATCGGTTGGAAGTGAGCGTGGAAAGTATCGAGCTTCCCGGAGCCGCCACGTCGATGTAGCTAGCTTGAGTGGAGAAGGGCGAGAGCGCGCCGGTGTCGGCAATCGAGGCTGTAGCAATGGGCCAGTCATAGGCGGCGGGCCAACTGCTTGAGTTGCCCTTGAGTCCTTCATTGCCACCCGATGCAATAACGACGACGTCATGAGCTTGTGCGTAGTTGATGGCCTGCAACAGTGCCGAAGAACCTGAGCTTCCGCCGATCGAGGTGTTGATCACCCTTGCCCCGTTGTCTACCGCCCAGACAATTGCCTGAGCTACTCCACTAGTCGTTCCTTCTCCAAGTGCAGCCGAAAGGGCCTTTGCGTTCAGCAGCGTGACTCCCGGAGCGGCCCCGACGATTCCCTGGGAGTTATTGGGCGTGGCTGCGATGATTCCCGCCACGTGTGTAGCGTGGTTCCCGTATGAACTGACGCCCTCGCCAGTCCAGTCGGCCGAAGCTGCCACCTTGCCGGCTAGGTCAGGGTGATTCAGCGCAATTCCGCTATCCACAACGCCAACGCAGACTCCGCTGCCGTTGCCTGTCGACCAAGTGCTTTCAAAATCCAGTTGGGTGAGAGACCACTGCGACCCACGATAGGGATCGTTGGTGACTGCTGAACCCACTGCGTGCAACTCAGATTCGGGCTCAACGGAAACAACCTGCTGGCCTTTGGCGACACTCTCGGTAGAGATGGCCTCGACTTCATGGCGAGCTTGGGCAACGTTTGCGGTGAGGATCGAATGGATCTCGGGTCGGCCTGTTGGATCGAGCGAGGTAACGACCACGGGCACCGAACCCGGTCCACCCGGCACGGTTGGGTCGATCAGCGCATAGACAAATGCCGTGCTTGCTTTGGCTGCGGCCTGTTGCGGTGTGAGTGATTCCGCCGGGGTGGGCGAGTTGGCCTGACGAGGTGGGACAGAAGCTGCAGTGAGACCAAGTGGGCTACAGGTGCCCGAAGTATCGTTCGGTCCCGGCTGAGCTGCCGGCGGGCTTGTAGTCGGCGGGCTAGTTGGTGGCGGGCTTGTTGTCGGTGTAGTCGCTGGTGTTGCACTACACGCACTCATGGCCAACATGGCTGTAGATACTGCGAATACGGCCATGTGCACACGAATTGAACGAAACGAAGCCAGAGCCATGAGTGAGTATCGGCCCATTCAGGCCTCACCTGTAGATTCCGTGCGAGATGGGCGAGTGCGGTGCACTGCGGTGCAGTGCAGTACGGCCGTGTTAGCTGCTCAGGCCCAGAATCTTGGCGGCATTTCCTCGCAGGAATTTAGGCCAAACCTCATCCTTGAGCCCGATGTTGGGCAACTCAGTCATAATGCGCTCATACGTGAGCCCAGCGGGGAAATAACCGGCGTAGAGCACCTTGTCGGCACCACGAGTGTTGGCATAGTCAATGATTGCCTTCGGGTAATGCTTGGGCGCAAAGGCAGAGGTTGAATAGTACAGATTTGGCCATTTCAACATCAGCTTGACTGCAAGTTCGGTCCACGGATCAGCCCCGTGCCGCATCACCACGGTGAGTTCAGGAAAGAACCAGCAGATCTCATCTAGGTACTCCACGCGTTGTGGCCCAAGGGGGACTCGAGGCCCGGGCACCCCAGCAGTCAAAAAGATCGGCAGGCCAAGTTCGGCACAGGTGGCATACACGGGGTAGTAGGCCGCGGCATTGATTGCGGTTTCGCAACCCGAAGGAAAGCTTGAAACAGCAACGATGCCAAATTCATCGTGGAATTTCCGAATCTTTCGGACGGCATCCATGCCTTGGCGGGGGTCAACATCTACCAGACCAAGGAATCGGTCGGGGTGAGCTGTGATTGCCCGGCGAGGCTCATCGCGAGTCTCGTTTCCGACGTTAATCAGACCTTGGGCGACGCCGTATCGATCCATATTGTCCAAGGTGACCGCCACAGCGTCCACCCCTTCTTCAATTTCGCCCGGGATGTCTTTGAACATGTACTGCGCGGGCATCTTGAAGTCTTCTTTGGACTCGGCGTCGCGCAGCGAGGGTGCTAGGAACTTGTACACCTCTCGTCTGTCTGTGCTTGGAAAGCCGATCATGGTGTCGATGATTGCAATGTCGCGGGGCATGGCCATGGGTTGCACTCTAGATCGACTGAGTAGAACGCGTTCCAGTTCCGGACTGGTCGGTGGCGTCTGTGGTGTTAGTCGCCGAGGTATTTACTGCTGAGGTCTGCCGCGAAACCGTCCTCTCGCTGCTTCAGGAACTCAAGGTCTATTGGCGTAATGATTTCTGATCCCGATGGAAAAACCATGCCATATCCCTGAGGTTGAAACACCGGTCCAACTACTTGCAAGGCATCGTTGCCACTATTTGCGACGTAGCTGCGCAGGATTGGAGAGTCAAAGACAAAGGCAGCGGCTTTGCCCGACTCGACGGCCTGAAATGCCTCTTTGGTTGAGCCCACTTCGATGGCTTGAATACCTAAGCCTTCAAGAAACTGCACCGAGGTGGTATTCGCTACGGTCACAACCCTTTTCCCGTTCAGATCTCCCAAGTTATTGACATCAGATTCCAGACGGGTGACCGTCAGCGTAGAGGTGATGATTGCGGTGAACTGGGCGACCAGAACCAATCCAAGCAGCATCCAGCACATCGCAACGAGACGTCCCGCTTTTGTTTTGACGCTCGTATCCCCGTAGCCGACGGTAGACATTGTGACGATGGCCCACCAGGTCCCCTCCCACACACCTGGAAAGTATTTCCGCGGAAAGTCGTCATTGCGGCGCCGCTCGATGAGC
>CANJEC010000063.1 GCA_947473395.1 Actinomycetota bacterium
GACACCCCAGGTGGGGGAGCGATAACTGCTGCGAGCGCAACAACCTCATCAGCTGAAATGCCCATCAACCCAGCAACAAACTCGGGCGGGTACGCGCAGAGTTGCAGCAGCGAGCCCGCCACTTGCTCCTCGGGAGTAGCCCGAGCAAGACGTCTGCGCAGGGCCTCACGTAGCGATGTATTGGGATCCGACAACCGAGCACTACTGGCTGGATTGACGGTTGCAGTCTCTGCATCATTCCCTTTGGAGATTGGCTGAAGGGCCTGTTGAACCGTGAACAGAATGAGTTGCTCGAGCCATTGCCCCGATAGTCCTTCGGGAAGTTGGCGAACTCGATTCACTGCCACGGCCGAAACGGCTCCCGCCAACTCTGAATCTCCTAATAGCCGGTAGGACACGGCGTAAGAGTTTGCGTGAAGGGTCTGATCGTCTTCGGGAGCGGCCATGGATCTATCAATCTTCATCAGGGAGCGAAACGTTGAACCCCGTACCGTAGGCGGGGTCAAGCTCGGATGAGAACCACAGGATCAGCCAGTCCTGTGGGGTTCGCCCGCAGGAGCAGAATTCCAGCAAGAATATAGAAATGGCCCTGCCCCCAAACCCGGACAACCAACCCCCAAAGGGGCCGGGCAAACAGTTCTTTGTGCCCTCTCCGAGTACTCCCAGCACCAAGTCCTCAAAGCCGGCGCCCCCAAAGGGTGCATCCCAAGGCCCGGCGAAGCGGCCGGTTCAGGCCGCTCCTGCGTCCCGGTCCACTCCACCATCAAGGAAGTCCCCGGCCCCCAAGAATCCTCCTGCACCTAAGAAGAGTCCAGCAACCAAGAAGAGTCGAACCGGCCTGAGATGGCTCATTCTGCTGCCGATCTTGCTCGCAGTCGCAGTCTTTGGCCTGCTCTTCAAGGCCTACTCCACCTATAACAAAATCCAGCGAGTAGATCTGGCAGGGGTGCTCGATCCCGTCTCCGGTGACTCCACTAACTATCTCCTCGTTGGGTCCGACTCGCGTGAGGCCTTTGACCCCGAAGGCTCAAGCGGAGTGACTGGTCGTCGGAGCGACACCCTCATCGTGTTACGCACCACGCCGACTGGCTCGTCAATGATGTCGATCCCTCGTGACCTCTGGGTCACCATTGCGAGCACTTCCAAGCAGGGCCGAATCAACGGCGCCTACAACGACGGGCCAGCAAACCTTGTCCGGACAGTCCAACAGAATCTGAACATTCCCATCAACCACTACATGGAAGTTGGGTTTGGTTCGTTTGCTGGCTTAGTTGACGCAATCGGGGGAGTCACCATTGAGTTTGCGAACCCTGCATTCGACGATCAGTCAGGTCTCGTTGTAAATACTGCTGGGCCCGTGACCCTAGATGGGACGCAGGCCTTGGCGTATGCCCGCTCGCGGCATTACACCGAAGTGATTGACGGTAGAGAGGTCACCGAGCCGACTGCTGATCTTGGCCGGCAGCAGCGTCAGCAACAGTTTTTGAGGACTGCACTGAAGGAGGTGGGCGCTACCCGCAACCCGCTGACCCTGCTCAGAGTTGCCGACTCAATGTCTTCGGAACTCATCATCGACTCCGATCTTGGATTTGGTGAGGCCCTGAGATTTGTTCGCAAGGTTGGTTCCTCGGACCCTGCCACGGTTGTGCTTCCTACAGAGGGTGTACGAAAAGGTAAAGCAGCGGTACTCGTGCTCGTCGAACCGGAGGCACAAGTCGTGCTTCAGGGTTTTCGCTGATGCGCTCAGTTGAGTAGTCAGGAAAATGGGCATGGGGGCTGCGCTGACTACACTCGGCCCATGCCTACAGAACAACCAGCAGCAGACGGATCATCGCCACGCAAGACGAAGTTCTCGGAGCCTTTTCCGATGTACATCGATCCGTCAAAGAGTTACCAAGCAGAGATCGTCACCAACCACGGGAAAATGACGGCGTTTCTGCATGCAAGCGATGCTCCAAATACCGTGAATAACTTTGTAAACCTGGCCCGATATCACTACTACGACGGTGTCATCTTTCACCGTGTGATTCGCGAGTTCATGATTCAAGGTGGAGACCCCGAAGGCTCCGGACGCGGCGGACCCGGTTACCGGTTCGCTGATGAACTACCAGAATCCGGCAAGTACAAGGTTGGCTCGCTCGCAATGGCGAACGCCGGGCCAAATACAAACGGAAGCCAGTTCTTCATCATCTCCGGAGCAGCAGGAGTTCGTCTGCCGCCGCAGTACTCGCTGTTCGGTCAGCTGATAGCTGGCGAGGATGTACTCAAGGCCATCGAGAGCCTGCCAACCGGAGCTCAGGATCGCCCGGTCAACGAGGTAGTCATCGAGTCCATCACCATCACCGAAAGCTAACTCGGACTCGGGCTCTGCGGACCTCGGCTCAGATGCCAAATCGGTCTCTGACGCCTTGATCACCTCTAGCGAGTGGACCCTATGAATCTTAAGAAATCCATGAATCTTAAGAAATCCATGAATCTTAAGAACCCCTATGAACCTTAAGAGACTGCCTCTGCTTGGCCTTGGCAGCATTGCCGTGGGTGGTGCACTCTTTCTAGCTTTCAGAAAGCTTGCGCACCGGTCACCCAACTCCTCGATGATCCCTACTCAGCGAGTTCGTCGATCCGCTCAGTTGGCAATCGTTGGCGCGCGAGGCGGTGGAAATTACGTCTCCATGAAAGCTCGCGGGGTGCTCGCTACAGAGGAGCGCCGTGAGGAGCTCCGTTCAGAGTTTGAACTGCAGACGGCCGAGCAGGTCACGCAGGTCCTTGGCAATATGCGAGGGGCGATGATGAAGCTCGGTCAAATGGCAAGCTATCTAGATCAGGGATTGCCCGAGCCTGTAAGACAATCCTTGGCTCAACTGCAAAGCAATGCTCCTCCGATGGCCTACGCATTGGTTAAACAGGTCATCATCGAGGAGCTCGGTGGCGCACCCGAGGTTATGTTCGCCGAATTCGCTCAACTGCCGTTAGCTGCGGCTTCGATTGGTCAGGTTCATCTTGCTACTACCCATGCGGGGCAGAAGGTGGCAGTCAAGGTGCAGTACCCGGGGGTTGATCGAGCTATCGCCGCTGATCTAGACAACACGGACCTGCTGTTCCAGATGATGAATCTGCTCTTTCCGGGCATGGATCCTGGTCCGATTGTTGCTGAGTTAAAGGAGCGGATAGCAGAGGAACTTGATTATGCCCTCGAGGCTGAGCATCAGCGAATGTTCGCCTTGGCCTATGCCGGCCACCCCTACATCCACATCCCGCAGGTGATCGACTCGCTGTCTACACAGCGTGTCCTGACGACCGAGTTTGCAGAGGGAGTCCCTTTCTCCGAGGCGATAGCCTGGTCGGACGAGGAGCGGCAGCTCACAGCGGAGTGCCTCTACCGCTTTGCATTCGGCAGCATCTACCAGCTTCATGCCTTCAACGGTGACCCACACCCGGGCAACTATGTGTTTCGACCTGGTGGTCAGATCACGTTCTTGGACTTCGGGCTCTGCAAGCGATTTAGCGCAGCAGAGGTACAGACCTTTGAAGAGATGATTCAAGCCATGGTGTTAGAGAAGGACATCGGCAAATTCCGAGAGATTATTCAAGGTATCGGGATTCTGCCGCTGGACTTAGAAGTCGCTGACCCCGAGTTGCAAGAGTATTTCGGCCACTTCTACGAGTTCGTCCTTGATGAGCAGGTCATGGAGATCACGCCCGAGTATTCCTCGCAGTCCGTCAGGCAATTCTTTGACCTTTCGGGGCCTCACGCCGAAATCATGAAAGCTGCAAATCTGCCCCCATCCATGGTCATTATCCAGCGGATCAACCTAGGCCTCTTTGCCCTATTCGGAGACCTTCAGGCCCGCGGCAACTGGCGACAGATTGCTGAAGAACTCTGGCCCTTCGTGCAGGCACCGCCGTCAACTCCCATGGGGGAGAAGATCGCTGACTGGCAGAATGCGACTGCTACTCAACAAGCCTGATTGGGTTGCCAAGGATGGCAGCAGACCATGTGGTGGTGTCAGTAACCCCACTTGGGAACGCAGCACGAACCTTGATCCAGCACTGCGTAGCAACTGCCGGGGTGCAGGTGTAGTTAGCAGGAATAGGGATGTCAACAGTTACGCTGCGACCGTCGAAACCGTTGGCACTCGAGACGTTGCTCAACGTGCAAGTGCTGGCAGTCGAGCTCAGCGTTGCACCATCGTTGCGGCTAAAGACGCACCCCGAGAAGTTCGCTGCAAATTCTACTGGCGGAAGAATCTGCAACACCCCGGCCGAGGCCGCGTCGCCGATATCAAACAGCGTGACGCGAAGGGTCCGACCTGCGTCATAGGGGAGTACCCGAGCTAAGTAGAACGAGGTGTTTGCAGCAGTGGCATTGGCATAAATCGGCAGTCGCCCTCTGGCATTTATCGAGACTGCCGAGCCATCCACGGCTGCAAGGCCGGCTGTTCCGAAACCAGCAAAGATCGACATCCGGTTATGACCACCATCCACAACAGATGCGCTGTACACCGTGGGGGCCGCAGCGGTGGCATTGCTCCTGACTTGCAGAATGTATTCACCCGTCAGTACGGACCCCGCAGGTATGGAACAGATGGTGACGTTCTGTCGAAAGAGTTCGGCAAAAGTGTTCGCACCATCAGCAGGGTTCACCACTGCCTGAGCATCCTGCTTTCCGTCGGTGGGGTGAAGGTACTGATAGATCGTTGGATTGCTTCCTCCGGGGTCGAACGAAGGCATCTGCTGGGTGCATCCAGCAACCACTGGGTTATCTAAGTCAGACCAGGGCGTCGCGTCGGGGCTGCGAACGATAAAGGTGGTCTTGGTGCCGCGTCCACTGATGTCTTGGTCGCCAGTGCACCAAGAGGTAAGACCTGGGGCAAACCGAAGCGCTGCATCTGGGTACGGGTTACCTGGGAGTGCCTGCAGAGCGTTCGCCTCTAGCTGCGTCGGGATATTCACCCCGCATGTGTCATTCACATACGTCATGGCTGGGTCATACACCTGGATGTTCAGTGGCTGGCCTGCCACTACCGATGCCACCTTCAGCGCAAAGAAATAGCCCTCGGTTGCGTACTCATCGTTGTTGATTCCCGAGATGACAGTTCCTGTGCAGTTGGCGACCGAGGTGGCACAGAACTTTGCTTGAAAGCGGTCACCCGACTTTTTGGTCGCGTTCGGCCCCGCAATGTTGATCCAGAACTGAGGTGAGTTCTGCGCCCGCGCTGGGTCATTACCCAGCTTGTTTTCGGGTGAGCCCATCGGAACTGGTGCCACGTACTCTGCTACTGCCTCTCGAGTCAGATCCACACTTTTAACTCCGAGAAGCCCCACAAAATATGTTGGGATAGTCGCCTTGACCTTGACTCGCAGACGGTTTGGATTTGGCTCTTGTGAGACCGTCACCGTTGCATTTGAGCCATTCTTGAAGCCATTCTGACCAGTCAAGCTTCGTGCTGTCGTGGTAGCAGAGGGTAGATCCCCAGGGAGAAATGCGGCACCTGCATGCGCGCCTGCATCCGCGGAGCGCTGAATCTTTTCAGCTTGGAACCACCAGTTAGAGAGATCTACTGCGAACCCTGCAAAACCCATCAGCATGATCAACATCAGTGCGAACCAGATCAGCACGACACCGCGCTCGTCCCTCTTGCAGTCTCGGTCACGGCCTCTAGCGCTGTCTCTAGCGCTGCCTCGCAAACGAGCAGATGCGCTTTCGGTGATGGGTCCTCGAATGGAGTGAAGTTCGCGCATCTCTATCATCCACCCGCGCATTGATCACTCGGGAGTGGTTCAAGTCGCATAACTGTGTGGCCGGTGACGGTTCGATTGCTACCAAAAAAACCCGTGATGTATTTGTGCTGCACCTGAACAAATACCCCAATGGTGTCCACAGTCACACCGCAGGCGTCTGCGTTTGTCCAGCTCCCGGTGGTTTGAGTCATGGTCTTCGTCGTCGGATTCCAAGTAAATTTCACACAACTCGAAGAGCAGCCTCCCACCATTGCATTGCCTGGGTACCCGCCAAACGGGGCTCCGTCAGTTGATGCAGGATTCACTTTGTAGACAGCCATGCCAACAGGTGTTCCGTTTGTCAGCACCTTCAGGTCGGCAGAAGATGAGAGCGCTATTTGTGTGAGTGCAGCGTTCTGAGCGGAAGCTACAGATCCGGCCTGCGCATATGCAGTTGCAGCGAGTCTGGCACCGCTTCGGGTGGAGGCTGTAGAGGTGGAGTATGAGGTAAACAGCATTCCAAACTCAATGATTCCCACCACGATAAGGATCATGACCGGCAACACCATGGCGGCCTCGACCATGACTGCTCCCTGCTGGGAGCGTGTGCGAGCGAGTGGCTCTCTGCCAGAAAGAAGTTTCACCTGTTAGTTCTCGGCGCGAAACAACGGCACCTTTAGGTCATTTGGCCCACCAGATGATTCGTTGGACCTAGTACTTGCAATCCCTAGAGGACACTACGAACCAGAACCTCTGCAGCCCGGCTAGCGATCAGGTCCGTATCAAGATCTGGTTGAAAGATATGTTGGATAAATCCGGCAAAGATTTGGGCGATAAACACCTCGGAGACAGTCTCGGTGTCTTGGATCTCGGGTACGTACTGTTCGAGCAAGCCGAGCACACCGCTGCGAAACAGCTCAAGCATTGCCGAACCGGTTGGAAGCGCTACAGCCTGATTTCTCAAACCCTCACCCAGAAGAAGACGCAACACATCCTCCTCTTCAAGAGCACCCGCCCAGAACAAGTTGAATACTGCTCGGAGTCGCTCCGGAACATCCGCTTCAGGCTCGAGGCCCGCAACTTGCACCTGACTCGCTAGGCGGGTGTCATACCGTCGCTCCTCAAACACACTCTGGAGCAGAGCATCCTTTGATGGGAAGTAGTGATAAATAGCAGCCACCTGCACGCCACAGGCTTGAGCAAGCTGCCGCATGCTCATCGCAGCGGAACCCTCTGCAGACATCAGGCGCAGCGCCTCGTCAAGGATCCGCTCACGTTGATTCACGATGAATTCAGTGATCCACAGGGCAGCCAGCCCCAGGAGTAAAAGTTGCAGGCAGATGATTCAGTGCAAGCACCAAGGTGGAATCCCCACGCGAGGGAACTGCGTCCACGGGAACGGTGATATCTGGGAGCCGTGTCAGAAGTTCTTGAAACACTGTGGTGATCTCCATACGAGCCAGATTTGCTCCCAAGCAGAAATGGGGCCCAATTCCAAAGGCAAGATGGGGGTTTGGATTACGCGTGAGATCAAGTTCGTTGGGATGTGTAAACACGCGGTGATCGCGGTTCGCACTTCCGTAGAGCATGAGCACGCGATCGCCCACCTTCAGCTCTGTATTTCGGTAGGTGTGATCCACCGTCACCGTGCGGATAAAGCCAAGTACGGGAGTCACATAGCGAACGATCTCATCCACTGCTAGCTCCATGAACTCAGGATTGTTCAGGTTCTCAAGTAGCAACTTGCGCTGCTCCGGAAACCTGCTCAGGGCAACAAGGCCACCTGTGAGAGCGTTTCGTGTGGTTTCGTTCCCAGCCACCATGAGCACAACAAGAAACGCCAACAACTCGTCATCTTGAAGGCGAACCTCATCGGCCATCTTGGCCAGACTCTCCTCGTCAAGGCCCTGCGTGGCCTTGTACTCCTTCGTCAAACCGCCATCGTCAAAGGCCTGAGTCAGAATGCTGATGAGGTCACTCTGCGGGTCAGCTCGACGCTCGGCTATGAGTTCAAGGGCCAATTCAGCAAACTCGCCGAAAGCCGTAGCCGCCGCTAACAACTGAGGCGAGTCGGCCTCAACATGGCCATCTCCATCCATCATGGCGTCCGACCATCCGTACATGGACATGCGCTGACTCGGATCTAGTCCCATCAGTTCACAGATGATGATTAGCGGGATGTGAATGGCAAAGTCGGAGACAAAGTCGACATCCCCCTTGGACTCCATGGCATCAATGATTTCGTTGGTCAGTTCGCGAACATGGGGAATCATCTCTCGTACCTGTCGCGGGGTAAATCCCTTGTTGATCAAACGCCGCTGTCGAACGTGCTCTTCACCATCAAGGGTGATGATGGACATGTCGCCCGCAATCTTTGGCCGTACGCCAAAGCGACTGCAGTACGTCTCCTCATCCCGGCTCAGAGCAAAAATATCCTCGTGTCGGGGAGCGATGTATAAGTCGTTCAGTGCGTCGTAATGCAGGTAATCAAGGCTGCGTAGCCAGGTAAACAAATCGTACGGATCATCAAAAACCCGTGGGTCGTTGAAGTCGGTCTTTGAGTAGTCCACTGCGGAATCCGTTGCGGTCATGAGAACCCCTTATTGCTACTTGTGGTGCTGATAGGAACATCCCGCTCCCAACAACAAATGGTACTCCTTACTGAACGTTCGTTCAAGATACTTTTTCAAGGGTTCTCCGCCCCCTCCGGTGTAGCTTTCTCCCATGAGCATCACCGCTGAACCAAGAACCCCAGCAGCCGATTCCAGTGCTACCAACACCGGGACGCCTCCACCTGTGAACACGTTCGAGACCTTCGACCCTCGAACAAACACCCTCATCGCAGAGATCGAAGAGATGGGCGCTGCCCAAGTTGAACAAGCTGTAGATCGGGCGCGTTCCCTAGCCGTGGCTTGGTCTGCATTGACCTATAAGGAGCGTTCGCGGCACCTTCTCCATGTTCGGGATCGACTTCTTGATTCAGCCGAAGAACTTGTAGACACCATTTGTGCAGAGACGGGCAAACAGCGCGCCGAGGCAGTCACTACCGAGTTGATGGCCGTTTGCGAGACAATCGGCTGGTATGCAAAGAATGGTGCGCAAGTCCTGTTCCCGCAGAGCGTTTCGCCAGGTCTCATGGCTCATAAGAAGGCGTGGAAGCGCTACGAGCCGCTCGGAGTCATTGGAGTGATCAGCCCTTGGAACTACCCCTTCACCTTGTCGATGACCCCTGTGATTACGGCCTTATTTGCTGGCAACACCGTGGTGCTGAAGCCATCTGAGGTAACTCCAACTGTTGGCCTGGCTATCGGAAAGCTGTTCGAGGACGAGTACTGGGGAGAAATTGTTCAGGTCGTCACGGGAGGCGGAGCAACTGGCGAAGCCCTGGTGCGAAGCGGGGTAGACAAGATTTGTTTTACGGGGTCTGTTCGCACCGGCAAGCGCGTCATGGCAGCTGCGGCAGACTCACTGACCCCAGTGCTACTCGAGTTGGGCGGCAAGGACCCGATGATCGTGTGTGCAGATGCTGATCTTGCACGGGCATCAAAGGGTGCGGTCTGGGGGGCATTTCAGAACTCAGGCCAGACCTGTATGTCGGTGGAGCGCTTCTATGTTGAGGAGGCAGTCTTTGAGGATTTCGTGGAGCGAGTACTCGCAGAGACGGCCCAGATTCGCCAAAATGCAAGTGGGGGAGATATCGGGTCAATGACGTTCGCTCCGCAGGTGGCCATTGTCGAGGATCACATCGCCGATGCAGTCAGCAAAGGGGCACGCATACTCGCCGGCGGCAAGCGCCTTGATCAGCCAGGCCTTTGGTTTGAGCCCACAGTCTTGGTTGACGTCGATCACACCATGAGCATCATGGTTGAGGAGACGTTCGGACCAGTCATGCCCATTATGTCGGTGAAGGACCCCGAGGAGGGTCTTCGCCTTGCAAACGACTCGATCTACGGGCTGAACAGTTCGGTGTGGACCTCGGATCAGCAACTAGCAATTTCTATCGCCAACCGCCTTGAAGCTGGCAACGTTTGCATCAACGACTGCATTGTTTCCTATGCAATTCCTGGCCTGCCCTTTGGGGGAGTGAAGCAGTCGGGAATCGGCCGGGTGCATGGC
>CANJEC010000064.1 GCA_947473395.1 Actinomycetota bacterium
CGAAATTGCAGCCCAAGTACTCTCGGAACTGCGCGGCGCAAAGTCGGCCGCAAAAGTCCGAATGGGCTCCCCGATTCAGCAGGCAACTATTTCTGACACCTCGGAGCGTCTTGCTCTGTTTGCAACCGTGGCAGTTGACGTAGCTGACGCCGGCAAAGTCGAGGAGTTGCTCACCGCAACTGCAGACACCTTGTTGGTGGAGACAAAAATTGAGCCTGCAACGGCGTAATTTTTAACAGGCTATTGGTCAGAAATCGATATGTCTTTCAGTCGACCTTGCTTACGGTCCACCATCTCTACGAGCACTCGATAAAAGTACGCTGGGTCATCAACGTCTTCGATCGAGCGAAACCCGGACCCGTCGTTTGCTGACTCAATACAAATGGTTGCAGTTCGCGCCCACCACTGCAGCAGCGACTCGGTGCGCGTAATGTCAGTGATTTTTTTCCAAGGTATGAACTCTGCTCGACGGTTCAATACGCCGCTCACGCGAAGCACGCGCAGGTCAGTCACGACATAGCGAGTGAACCAAGCTTGCAATGCCCGAACGGCCACAAAACCTGCAAAGGCCAGACATGCAATCACCGCCAGAGAGGTGAGTAGTACTTGGCCGATCAGCGCTACGAGCAGCGCTGCCAGAACAACTACACAGAACCACAAGAGTTGGTTCATCAAGAACCCGCGAACTGAGCGCGTCTCTTCAAGGACAACTCGCTCACCGGGCACTAGGTACGCGTCCACGATGGTGTCAGGATGCCAGCCGCGCGAAGCTCGCTGCGTGGACTGACCAGCACCCGGACGCGTCGGTCGAACACTTGGTCGCAACGGACGCGACCCGGGTCGGTGACCCGTGTGGGTCATCGACCCAGATTGCCCAAGAACTCGGCCAACTTGCTCACAACTTCTTGAGCAAACGTTCCAGCGTTGCCCAGCACTGACCCAAAGTCTTGGGCTGCCGTAGCTGGACTTCGCCACATTGCCAACACCATAAACCCGCCTGCAAGTAGCAAGATCGGCATTATCATTTTGCTCATTTGGACTCCTCCACATTCACGCCAGCCGAGGCTAACGACACTTGTGCAGAGGCTGGCCTAACCCCGAACGCGCAAACCAAACGAGGAACTCCGTCCGCAGATCCAACGTATCAGTGCACCCCCTGCGCAGGGTGGACCCTTAGCGATCAGGGTTCTCAGAAGGTGGAGCGGGAGCCGGAGTCGGAGCAGGTTCGGCAAGCGACTGACCCATCAGCGTCATTTGTGTAATCGATGTCTGCATAATTCCAGCGGCCTCAAATGCGGCCAGGACCCGCTTGCGGTATTCACGCTCGACTGCAAACTGGCTCGAGGGTTCGGTGTCTTGATGCACGCGCAGGGTCACCCCCATCGGGTCCATGGAATACACCCCCAGCACATTGGGCGGGTCATCGGAGAGGTGTGGCGCCCATTCAGGATCCTCTCTCAGGTCTAGGCCCACCTGCTCAAGCAGGCGACATGCCAAATCAACATCTGTTTGAGGAGTGACCACAACGTCGATGACGGCACGAGACCAGTTCTGAGTTTTGTTGCCGACCCGAACCACCTCGCCGTTATCCACGTGCCAAACAATCCCGTTGATGTCGCGAAGTCGAGTGGACCTGAGCGTGATTCGCTCAACTACTCCCACGGCGGGCGCTCCTGCATCGATGGTGTCTCCCACGCCGTAGCGATCCTCAACCACGATGAACCAACCAGCCAACATGTCTCTGACTAGGTTCTGCGCTCCAAAGCCCAGCGCAATTCCAATCACCCCAGCGCTTGCGAACAGAGCAGCCAAACTCACCCCGAGTTCGCTCAAAATGGCAGCAGCAGCACCGAGCACCACAACCGAGGTTGCAATGCTTCGAGCAACCGTAGAGATTGCTTCGCCACGTGCTGCTGCTCGGCCGGAGGACTCCTCACGCCGAAGTCGGTTTGGCATTGCCTCGCCGATCTGGTCGGCCTTGACCATCATGCGGTCACCGCTGCGCTGGATCAGTCGGCGAAGGATCCGGTTGGCAACCCAAGCCACCAGAATGATCAGCGCGAGTGTCAATGGCTTCTCGGACAGCCATCCACCAACGGCTGCGACCCGCTCGTTTCCGGTTGCGTCAAGCAACGGCACACAGGCCCAGCCTCGCCCATCGCAGTATGCAGTGGGGTCACTCACAAGGATTCACCCGCAAGACGCCGATCGAATTTCATCATCAGGTGCTCATGACTCATTGCCCAAAGCGTAGCCAGTAGCGCTGCTGAAGAGATCTTCTCTTTCAGCATCCACTTATCGCAGATCACGGACACCTAACATTGCCACTCTCAGTGACATTTCTGGTCACAGGAATACCCAAGGATCCGCCTCGTGAGAAAAAAATCGCGCCTTCGTGCTGAACAACTTGAAAAGTTCGCCGCGCAGGAACTCGAGGCCCGCTCTGCGGCCATGCAGGCTGCCGCGGCAGAAGCGGCCGCACGGGTACTAGAACAGACAGAGGCACTCGAACGAACCCGTGAGTCGTATGACTCTGCACTTGCAGCCTCGGGGGTCGTTCTCTTCCAGCAGGTTGAGCCAGGTTGCGACGGCTTTCATTTGTCTCGCTCTATGCGGCAGGTATTTGGTTGGGACCCTGAGGTGTTTGCCAATCCCGGCATGCTTCGCGGCATGGTGCACCCCGATGACCTCGAGGCGTTTGGCGCACTGGTTCCGCTTGTAACGAATCCGCTCCTCCCGCCGAGCCCTGTTCTGGACAACTCAGTCATTGACTTAACCGTTGGGTCGAAGACGCATCCAAGCAGCGCCGAGAAGTCAACCCTCCTGAACACAAACCCGATCGATGCGACCTCTCGGCCAGCCACGCACAACAGCACCGAGGCCTCGGTTCGCTTCCGTTCGGCACATGGTTCTTGGAGCCGGGTACTCGTCAGGATTTCAAACTCAAAAGGTGACACGGCGGCCAGTTCGGCCGGCAGTTCGGCTGCCAGTTCCACTGCCAGTTCGGCCGGCAGTTGCTTGCAAGGCTCGCTCGTGGATGTCACCCACGGGGAGTCCGACCGCACTGCACTCAGCCGATTCGCCGAGCTTGTCAAGAATGATCCTGCCGGCTGTCTGGTTCTTGAGTTCACCGACCCGGCGGACCCCACCTCACTCACCATTCGAGCGGCAAACCCGTCAGCCCAACGCATGCTCGACATTGAGCCTGCATCAGTAGACGGGACCACCATCGACATGGTGTTCGCAGAACCCTCTGCGCAACTCATTCGTTCTGCGCTGTTCAACGTGTACCACACCGGCGCATCTATGACTGCTGAGCGCCTCAGCTTTTCCGAGGTTCCAGGTACCTTTTTGGACCTGCGAGTTGATCGGCTGAGTGACGGCAGTATTGGCATGACAATTGAGGATGTCACCGGAACTGTTGCTGTCGAGGATCGGCTCCGCCGGCAGGCCTCGCACGATGCCCTCACGGGTCTTCCAAATCGCTCGCTCCTCGAGGAGCGACTTGCAGCGGCAAGCGATTCTGCAGTCGCATCAGCCCCCGTTGCATTGATTCTGATCGACGTTGACAAGTTGCGGGAGCTCAACGAATCCTTCGGGCTCAATTTTGGCGATCAACTACTCGTTGACCTAGGTCGCAGATTGGTTCAAGAAGTCCGGGGAGCAGCGATTGTCTCTCGTCTCGGGGGCGGGCAGTTTGCCGTCCTCACCTTGCCGTGCTCGACCGAGGCAGAAGCACTCGAACGCGCAGCCGCGGCGAGCAATTCTTTGGCTCGCCCCTTTGACATTTCGGGGCACATGATTCACTGCGAGGCAAGCTTGGGAGTAGCTCTTGCTCCCGGCGACGCAGACGACTGGCGCATGATGCTTCGCAACGCCAGCTTGGCTTTGCAAGAACATAAGAAGCGCTCCTTGGATCAGCAGAATTCAGCTGGCTATTGCGTGTTCCGCAGAACTGCTGAGCCAAGTTCCATCCGCCGGCTTGCGCTGCTGAGCGAACTCCGCCAGGGCCTTGCAAACAATGCTTTGGAGCTTCGCTATGTGCCTCAGATCGACCTTCACAGTGGTCGAGTCACCAAGGTTGAAGCCGTCCTGCATTGGGAGCGACCCGAGGATTCCACCAAGTTGCCTGCCGATTTCTTAGAGATGGCCGAACAGTCAGGGCTGATTCAACCATTGACACGGTGGATACTCGCAGAGGCGGCTCGAACCGCAACCACGTTGCTAGGTCGGACTGGTCCTGCAATTTCTGGTCATACAAGCCCGTTGATCATTACCACGAACCTGTCATTCAGAAATCTGTTCGACCCCGACCTAGTCAGTTTTGTGCAGATGCTGATTCGCTCCGGAGAGCTCCTGCCCAACCTTGTCGAGGTTGAGGTCAGCGAAACTGAACTGATGGATAATCCAACTCGGTCACAAGAGGTTCTGCTGCAGCTCTCTGAGCTTGGCCTGAGGTTTGTGGTGGACGACTTCGGCACGGGCTACACATCGCTTGCAACAATGCAGCACCTGCCCGTGGTGGGCCTCAAGATTGACCGCAGCTACGTGAGCACCATTTCTAGCGTTCCGGCCGATGCTGCCATCGTGCGATCAACCATTGATCTGTCTCACGAATTGGGTTTAAGTGTGTGCGCTGACGGTGTTGGCGACCCTGCAACGCTTGCGCGCCTAGCCGAGTTCGGCTGCGATACTGCTCAAGGCGCCCATTTGTCTGGGCCAGTCACGATGGAGACGCTACCGACGCGAATCGCGGAACTAGAAGGTGCCGTTCGCGGTTGGATCGGCACCTCTGATAACGCTCACGTCTAGATTGGCCGGTCCGGGTCGACCTTGCCCTCGCCGACATCCCCGGTCACTGTGACCACACCCTCCTTGGGGCAGTGGAAGCCGTCCACATCGTCTCCTTCGCCACCGAGCTTGGGGTACAGACGAGTAAACTTTCCGTCTTTGACCACGAGCAACATGTTGCAGGAACTTGCAACAGCCTCTGAACTCTCCGAGGGATTCTGGGGTGAATGCAGCCCGCCACCGGTCCACTCCTCCACTGCTGCTGCCTGTTCCAGAATGCAGGTGCGGTCAAGGACGCCCTTGTTCTTTGCACCGCATTCATTTGCCGCAGTAGCAAAAAGTAGCCAAGCCGAGAGACTCTGAATTCCCAGAGCACCCATCTCTCCTCCCGGCTGATAGGTCTCGTTCATGTCGATATATTGCTGAATTGCCGGCCACTTCTCAGCCTCTTCGAGTGAATGCAGACCCATGCGCACTACTGCACCCTCGGCAGCGGGGCCCGCTCCGTCAAGCAGCTTCTGGTCATACATATTTGTCTCGAGTAGCGGTATGCCCTTCCATCCCTGCTCGCGAGCCTTCAGTAAGAAGCTATTGAGATTGTCTACCTCTCCCACAAAGCTCAGCGCTTCTGCGCCAGTTCCGATCATGCGCTGCGCATAGGGCGTCCAGTCCGTGACCCCGGCCGGTGGATAGACGACCTCACCGAGGTTGTTCATGCCTTGTACCGAGGCCGCAGCATCGGCGTACTTGACCTTGACTACTTCAAGCGAAGGAAGCTGACCCCAGGCCACTGCCCACTTGGCTGCCTCATCTGGGAAGAGCTTTGTAAAGTCTTGGTACCAGGTGTTCGCAACAGTGCCTCCAGGGTTGGGCACCGGCTGAACTTGACCGTTTGAATCTGCTTTCTCTACTGAGACTGCAAAACCGGGAATGTCGATCATTCCGCACTCATGAAAGTCACTGCCAGCCTTGCCAGAGAATTCCAGAGCGTCCTGCACGAGCCCGCCGCCAACCATCGCAAACACATCTGCACAGGCTTTGGTCATTGCTGTCTCAACGTTGAAAACTCCCGCGTCAAGGTCCACAATCTCGATAGGTAATCCGCCTATTCCACCTAGCTCGTTGCACCAACCGGCAAAGGCCACCGAGGAGTCGTACAGGACTTTGTTGAGACCAGGTCGGATCTCGGCCGAACGGTCATTCGCAACACCGATGTACAACTTGTCGGTCCCGAGGCCGGCCTCGGAGGGGTTCACGCTGAACTCACCTGGCCCGCAGATATCGCCCTTCAAGTCGCCAAAACTCGCGCTGCTAGCTGTGCCGCTCACAGCAGCAGAGGTAGTGGATGAACTCTCGCTCTCGGGATCCTTCCCAGAGCTACTGCCCTGAGCACCACAAGCCCCTGCTACGAGTGCGGCTGCCACAACGAGTACCAACAGTGCACGCTTCACACTCACCCCCCAGAGTCCGCGCTCCGTTAATTGAAACGCATATGTGACTTTAGCCACACTTCAACTCAGAAGTTCGGCAGCAGCCCACTTGTAGTCGGGCTTTCCATTTGGCCCGCGGTGCACCTGATCTACAACAAGTACTCGTTTAGGACACTTGTAGCCCGCTAGACGCGATTTGGTGAACTCAATCAACTCTTGGGGGGTTGGCAATGCTGAGCCCGCTCCCACTTCACGCAACGAGACCACTGCATTGACCGACTGTCCCCACTTCTCGTCAGGCACTCCGAGGACATTCGCGTCCAGAACGGCCGGATGCAGCTTGAGGACTTCTTCAACCTCTTCTGGGTAGACCTTTTCTCCAGCAGTGTTGATGCATGCAGACCCCCGACCCAGTAATTGGATAGTCCCGTCAGACTCGACTGTTGCAAAATCTCCTGGCACTGACCAGATCTGACCGTTCAGATTTCGGAAGGTTGCAGCAGTCTTCACTGGGTCGCGGAAGTATCCGATGGGGATCGGACCACCGACAGCCAGCAGGCCACGTTGGCCCGAACCGGGCACAACATCGTGGCCGTCATCGTCAATCACGCGAGCATGTTCGCCGAGCGTGAAGCGCGCTGTCTGTGCCGGCTGATTTCGTTTCGCTACCGAGTTAGCAAAGCCGACGCCCTCTGATGATCCAAGGGTGTCGGCCAGCGTCGCCCCACACCATTCAAGAATCTGGTCCTTGGTTTGCTGGGACCACATCACTCCAGAGGAGAGAATGACTTTGAGAGAAGAAATGTCATAAGGCGTTCCGGCTGCTTGGGCCTTCTCGAGGGCGGCCAAAATCGGCTTGGCGAAAGCATCTCCAACAATTGTCAGTTGAGTCACAGCGTTGTTCTGTACGGCCTCACATAGTTCATCGCCGTTGAATGAATGCGAGTCCAAAGTGACCACACAACCGCCAACACTGAGCACTGCAATAGAGGCAATTGCCGAGGTGCCGTGCATCAGTGGAGCGGCCGGCAAAAAGCGCACCGCCTTTGATCGTTCATGAAAGCGCCGCACGCCAACCGCCACCTGCTCTGCAGTCTCTGGGATGGGGCAGTCGACAACAGCAAAGGTGGTCTTGGCAGTTCCCAACAGACTGCGGTGTGGCCACATGACACCCTTGGGGTTTCCTGTTGTGCCGCCGGTGTACAGGAGCCACAAGTCATCACCACTGCGTGAAATCGCGGGCATCGGTGCGGTCTGCTCAATCACTTTTTCGTAGTCGCTCGCCCACTCAGGAACGCGATGTTCTTCGGTGGCCCCCACGCAGACAAAGGTTGTCAGTAACGGCAGGCTGTCGCGTACTGCATCGAGCCGGTCCGAGAACTCCGCTGCAAATACAACCGCCTCTGCCTGGGAATTCTCGAACAGGTACTGCAGTTCGTCCTCTAGGTAGCGGTAGTTCACGTTCAACGTGGCGGCACGCAACTTGAACGCCCCAAAGGTGGACTCCAAATATTCGGGCCCGTTGTACAGGTACAGAGCTACGTTCGATCCGGGCCCAAGGCCTGCCCCTACAAGGTACGCAGCTAGGCGAGCTGCACGGTCCTCGAACTCAGCCCAGGTCCGAGTCAGAGTTGTGTGAATCAGCGCAGGCGCAGACGGAACAGCGGCGGCAACTGCCTCCCACACCGTTGCCAAGTTCATTCCATCAGTATCAGCTTTGACTGCATTCATTGCCCTGCTACCTCGTTATTCATTCAGACTGAATTCTTCATGTTTCACACCAACTGTTGCCACGCCGGTTGGACTTGCAATGTTCTACAGGGAAACTAGGCCGTTTTCGATGTTCTTGGGAGCGGGTGTCGAGTGCGCCTGTCGAGCAGTTGTGGGATGGTAAGCGCCCCGATCGGGTCGGTCCCGCTTGAGCTCACCTGAGCTCCGAACGTCCCGGACCTTAACTCGGTGGCGCCGGCCACGTTGGCGTTGCGCCCCGTGCCGTTCTCCGTGCCGAAGCCGAGTTGCTCGAGTGCCAGTGGCAGCGGTGTCAGCCATGCGGGTTCTCCTCGTACTGTCGGGCCGCCACGCAGCCTTGGGCTCTGCCATTCTCCTCAGGCTGTGCAGGCGGACGGCGTGCACTCACTCATGTGCACTTCACTCCATGGCATACTCTGCCCGCACCCGCACCCGTGACCGTGACCGGGGCGCTGAGCAGGAGGATTTCATGAGTTCTGACGAGGGGGGCCAGATCGACCCTCGCGTAACGTGGCGCCACCGGCTGCGGTCCATCGAAGCCGCCGCGCTCGCCGGGATCCTCTGCTCAATCGGCTGGGCGCTCTCGCTCCGAGGACTGCTTTCAGCCCCCGGGATCGGTGCGAGCAACCGCGAGGTCGCCCGCTACTACTCGGAGCCGGCTCATGGCACGGCTGCAGTGTTGTGGCTTCAGGTCACCGTGTTCTCGACTATCTCGTTCCTTTGGTTCGTCGGCGTGGTCCGGGGTCGAATCGGAGAGCGCGAGCCGAAGCTCGCCGGGACGGTGTTCTTCGGCGGAAGCATCCTGTTGGCCAGCCTCCTCTTCGTGGGAACAGCACTGCTGGCCGCTCCGGCGGTTCAGGTCGCGCTCGGCGGCGCGGCCCCCGATCCGGGAGCGTTGTCGCTGCTCCGGGCGGTGGCGGACGTGGTGCTATCGATCTTCCTGCCCCGCGTCGCCATGCTCGTGATGTTCTCGACCGCCAACTTGGCATGGGCGAGCGGGGCGCTGCCGCGCTGGCTCGTAGTCCTGACGGTGGCGCTCGGCGTAGTCGAACTGGTCAACGTCACGGTGGCGACGCCCACTGTCTTCCTGCTGCCGGCGTGGATAGCGCTTGTGAGTGTCGTCCTCTTAGTCACGCACCCGGTGGGAGCGTTCCGCCCGGCAGTGCCGGACGACGACTGAGGTCGCGCCGTCCTCTCAGTGCTGTGCGTCGACCCAGGACGCAGCGTCTGCTTCGGCCCTTGCAACGGTGGCACCGACCCGCTCGTCGCCGGGGTAGATGCCGCCGTCGCCGATCACGTCGGTGATTCCGGTGACCGCGAGCTGCTCAATGATTCGCTCGTTGGCCGACACGATGAACAGTCGGCTGCCTGCGTCCCCAAGCGACTCTGCATACCGCCGGAGGGCGTCCATGAACGTGGTCCCGAGGTCCGTGCGCCCGCGCAGCCGGAGGATGACGACCGACCCCGTCGAGCCCGGTCCCACAGCCGGCAGCGCGGCCAAGAAAATCGGTGCTGCGGCGAAGAATAGGCTCCCGTAAGGCTGGAGCACGACGACCTCGTGGGCCGGGAGTTCGGCTGGTGGATCGACCTCGACTAGCTGGCCGGACCCGTCACGCACTTGCCGCCGGACGGTCACCTGGTTGGACTGCCGGACGACGTGGAGGAGGACCGACAGGCCCACTCCCGCCAGCACTGCGTACTGCAGCGGTATCACCATCGTCAGGAGGAAGGTGACGGCGAGCACTGCCTTCTGTACCGGGCCGGTGCGCCACACCGACGCCATGTCAGCTGGCTTGATGGTCC
>CANJEC010000065.1 GCA_947473395.1 Actinomycetota bacterium
ACCCCTACTCACTGCCCAAGGTCTCTGGCTGGGAGCGTCACCTTGGTTCGCACCTTGGTGCCTTGCGTGGGCGCAAAGTGGCAATCGTTTCGGACCTTGGATCAGCCGTGGTCAACCCTGCAGTCACCGAACTCGTCAACGAGGCTGGTCGCCTGCTCGCAGACGAGGTCGGGCTAGAAATCGTTCACGTCGACTTGGCATTCCCGTCGATGGGGTTTGAATGGGCGCTGGGAAATCTGTCGGGTCTCTATGCCGACCTCGAGGGTCTCTGGCCCGAGTGCAAGGACCAACTGACTCCCGAGATTGCCTTTGGAATGAGCATCGCCGAGCGCAAGTACTCCCTAGCCATGATGGCTCGCTCGGAGACGGCTAGAACTGCTGCTAACGAAGCTGTAGCCAAGGCATTCGATCAAGTGGACTTCATTTTCAGCGCCACCAATCCAGATGTTGCTTTTCCCGCCGAAACCACTCTGCACCTTGAAGTTGCCGGCCAAGCAGTTGGCCCAGAGAACAATGGTGCACTCACCATTCCCTACAACATCGTGGGCAATCCTTCGCTCTCGGTGCCAATTGGCCAGCTCGACGGATTGCCAGTGGGAATGCAGATTGCTAGCCGCCATCATGATGACGCTCTAGTTCTTGACCTTGGATTGGCTCTCGAACGCAGTCGACCTTGGCCACTCGTGGCAACCGCTGCACCCTGCTGAGTGACCGAAAACTCGCTGTAGGTTCGGTCCACTAGCGACCGGGGAGTGTTACCCGTTGTCAGTGTCACACCTCAAGCACATACTTGTTTCATGACACAGCAGCTGACTCTGCGGATCGTACACAACCCCGTAGCCCGCATCGATAATGACACCAAACAGAGTGCTCGCATTGGCCTGCAGCAGGCACGGGCAGCCCTGTCCGAGGCAAATCGCCGCGTGGCCGAGCGAGAGGCTGAGCGCCTTGCCGAGCGAGAGCAAGAATTCCTGGCGCTATCGGATGCAGCTCGCAGGCTCGCCCTCGTGGCCTCGGCGCCCGAGCAGCCCCGCACACTCCCCTCAGCCAACACCTCTGCCGACATCTTGTCCGAGGCTCCTAGGTCCGCTGCCTAGCCGCTTGCAGAGCTGCACTCCACGGCTCCTGCGCCCCGCTACTGCTGCACCTCCCCGCTCTGGCATTCCCCCGCTCTGTCTGTCCTACTCCCAAGCCCTCTAAGATTCAAACATGTCTGAAGTCGTGATCATTGATGCAGTCCGCACACCCATCGGCCGGAGGAATGGGGGCCTTGGTTCTGTTCATCCGGCAGATCTCCTTGCGGGCGTACTCGCCGAGTTGGTTTCTCGATCAGGGATCGATCCCGCTGAAGTCGATCAACTCGTCGGTGGCTGTGTGAGCCAGGTTGGGCAACAATCATTCAACCTGACTCGAACTGCTTGGCTAACCGCTGGCTTACCCCTGACTGTTGCCGCAACCACCATCGACACGCAGTGTGGTTCCTCGCAGCAGGCAACCAGTTTTGCAACGGCCCTAGTCGCCTCTGGGGTAGTTGATGTGGCGATTGCCTGCGGTGTTGAGTCAATGAGTCGAGTGCCCATCGGGTCGAATAGCTCCAAGAAGCTCGGACTTGGCGTTCCAATCCCAAAATCCTATTTTGAGAGCTACGAATTCACCTCGCAGTTTGAAGGTGCGGAACGAATCGCTGACGCGTGGGGTGTCAGTCGCCAAGACTGCGACGAGTTCGGTTTTCAATCACAACAACGTGCCGCTACCGCATGGGAACAGGGTCGCTTTGACTCGCAGATCGTCTCGGTGCAAGCACCCGATCTAGACGAAGATGGCACTCCCACAGGCTCCACTACAACTCGCAGCACAGACGAAGGCCTGAGGGAAACCACCCTCGACAAGCTTGCATCCCTCAAGCCCATTGCCAGAGAAGACGGAGTGCACACTGCCGGTTCTGCCTCGCAAATCTCTGACGGTGCAGCCGCTGTGCTGATCATGTCTGCCGAGAAAGCTGCCTCGCTTGGACTCGCACCTCGAGCCAAAGTGCTCGATTCCTGCATGGTGGGGGTGGACCCCGTACTCATGCTTACTGGGCCGATTGAAGCCACCCACCGCCTGCTCGGCCGCACCAAGATGTCCATTAGCGATTTTGACCTGTTCGAGATCAACGAGGCCTTTGCCTCGGTCGTACTCGCATGGGCCAAAGAAGTTGGCGCAGACCTAGACCGAACGAATCCCAACGGTGGCGCTATTGCACTAGGGCACCCCCTCGGCGCAACGGGAGCATTCCTTATTACCAAGGCACTCAATGAGCTCGAGCGCAGCGACGGCACCAACGCACTCATCAGCATGTGTTGCGGTGGTGGCCTCGGCACCGGCACCATCATCCAACGCGTCTGATTCGTTGTGGCCATTCCTTCTGAGGTCCTAGCGAGGAATGCTGTCACCCCAACTCGCTCAGAATCAGCTTCGGTACGCGGGCCACTCAAGCAACTCAAGAGGCTCCTACTCAGTTCGCTCCTAGCCTTGGGCCTGCTGTTCCTTGCCTGCTGCTCGCAATCTTCAGCAGGTTCACCCTCGGACAAACTCAAAGCCAACGCAACCATGACTCGCGTCGTAGACGGGGACACCATCGCTGTTCTGGCCGATGGGGTTGAGGAGCGGGTCCGTCTCATTGGTGTGAATACCCCAGAAAGCGTTCATCCTTCAAAGCCTGTGATGTGCTTTGGCAAGGAAGCCTCCAAACACTTGGCCTCACTACTCAAGCCAGGTGCGGCGATTCAACTCGTCAGAGATGTCGAGGCTCGAGACAAGTACGGTCGCCTGCTCGCCTACGTGTACCGAGCTCAAGATGGCCTATTTATAAACCTTGAACTCGTCACGTCGGGTTTCGCCAACCAGTACACGTTCCCCCCAAACGTTGCACATGTCGAAGAGTTTCGTGCCGCTGCCGCAACAGCGCGCAGTCAGGGAGTCGGTTTGTGGTCAGCTTGCCCTAAGCCGTTCGAGGAGTAGCACTGCTTCGTTGAAGGTCGCGCAGTTCACGCCAACCAACAAGTACTGCTCCGGATGCCTCGACTTTGTCTCGCATGCCTTGCTCCTCCGTGAGGAGCGCCAAGTCATCAATTCTGCCGGCAGCGTCAGGAGCGCAGGCTCGCAACTCTGCGTGATCGGCGGCTGGGTGCATGTAGATCTCGGTCACCCCGAGGGGCAGATCAGCAAGGATCTCTTCGAAGGGTTCACGCGCACTGACTCCCGAGTAGAACACCAGCGTGTCGACGGTTATGACACCCTCTTGTTCTGCAAGGTCGCGAAATGGGAAACCGACCATTTCTTGAGTGTCAATTGAGGACAGTCGAATTGGCAGATCAAATTCCATAGCGAGGTTCAAATAGACATCAAAGAACTCAGGCCGCAACTGCAGGGTGCCCATATGTGAATCTAGGTGCGTCACGTCGATCCCCCACTCAAGGGCTCGCTCAATCTGTGCTCGCAGCTCGCGGTGCACCTCGTCAAGATCGGCATGATCCCAGACGTCAAGCACTGTGCGAGGAAACCCGCCCCCGCCGCCAAGCAACGAGGGCGCTTGAGTTACTGGCCCCCACCGGTAGTACTCAAACTCGGAGTTGAGCGTCAGGTGAACCCCGACGTCTTCACCTTGATACTGCGTGGCGGCCTCACGAGCCCAGGGGCAGGGCACCATGAGTGTTGCCGAAGTAGCCATACCTGATCGCAGGGCGCGGTAGACCCCTTCGTTTGCCGAGTGACACATGCCAAGATCGTCACAGTTGATGATCAGAAGGCGGGCATCGGGGCCGTAACCGAGTTGTTCAACAAGTGAGCTCACAGCTGCGACGCTAGTCCGCTCGGAGGTTACTAAGGTCCCAAGAGAACACCTGCGAGACTCTGCCGGTCCGCGCAGCACACGCGGCTACGTAGTCAGAGATGCATCCTTCGCCCAGAACCTCGACGCTCGTTAGCCCAGCAACGGCTAGGTCTGACCGCATCGTTGCAAGTACTGCCGATAGCAACGCCACCCGATCACTGTCATGTTGCAAAACTTGGCTAGCAGTGTCCGTCTGGCCAGCAAAAACTACGGGGCCAATAACCCCCAGTCGATAAACAGAATGAGCTGCGGCACAACGAACTCCCAGATTTCCTGGCCCAACGGCGATCAAGGCAGTTCCGGCACTTGCAGCTCGCAAGAAATTCCCCAGTTCCGCTGGCGCATTGACCTGCACGAACCCAAGCAGTTCCTCAACCTGAGCGTCGGACTCAACCCGTGCGATCTGGACTCCCGCTGGAGAAGGAGTCCGAGTCGTCTGCACTGTTGCGCACAACAGATCCACGGCAATCCCCTGTCGTTGATACCCCATTGATTCCGCAAGACAGAGCGCTGCTGTCCACCGTAAGTCCACGCCGCTAAAGACGCCCGCTGGCCCCACCCCGCCGATGACCAACTGAGTGACTTCGTTCTTTTGAGCCCATCTCTCACCGGCTAGGAGCAACTGCCGTGCCAGTCCGCGCCTCCTACGACTTGGATGAGTGACGAGGAGTTCGACTCGAGCCACCCGATGCATCTTTGAACTCGTCGGTGAGGCCGCATTGAAGATCCTAAAAACCGCACAGGCCATGTGGTCTTCAGTTCCGAGAACAACGCTTGGTTCAGCTTCGCCCGAGGGAAAGCACAACTCAAGGTCGTCCTCGCTCAATGCGCCCTGATCAAACCCAAGTTGGCAGAGCGAGAGCAGGACTCCTAGCTCGCTTGGCTGCCAGACGCGAATGTCTACCCCTGTTGCTGACTGTTGCGGATCTGCGGGGAGCGCTGCATCCACAGCGTCAGGAGCGTCCGGGGATTCCAGCGAACAAATCGTTCTCGGGCAGTTCCGACTCAACGAGAGATTGCGCAAGAACGTAATCGTCGAATGGGTGGGCCTCTCGAGCCACTTCGGTCGGCAACCCAAACCAGAATTTCTCGGTGGGGTCTACCTGAGTGGCATGGGCAATCAGGGCTTTTTCTCTCACCTCATAGAAATCGCCGATCTCGACGCGGGTGGTGATTCGATCCGTTGTTTCAAGAGCTTCGATTCGTTCCAGCCAGTCCCCCGCAAAGGGCGACTCAAGGCCGAGCTCTACGAACTTGCCATGAAGCGCAAGAATTCTCTCCTTGGACCATTCGGTGTAATACAGCTTGAGGGGCTGCCAAGGCTCGCCGGCGTTGGCATACCACTCGGCATCTCCCGCACGAGCAAAGGCTGGCAGCGTGATCTCGTGCACCTTCAGGTGATCAGGGTGTGCGTAGTGCTGCTGGTCATCGCCATAGGTGACAATGACTTGTGGCTTATCGCGACGGATAATCCGAACCAGCCGCTCCACAGCCTCATCAAGAGGTGCATTCCAGAAATTGTCTGGACGAGAGTTCGTCTCCGAATCGGGCATGCCTGAGTCGTGATACCCGAGCATTTCAACGGTCTCATAGCCAATAATTTCTGCAGCCGTTGCTAGCTCATCGAGTCGAACTTGCGCCAGGTTCTCACGTACCTCTGGGCGATCCATTGCTGGATTGAGAATATCCCCGGCCTCGCCGCCAGTGCAGCAGACCAGCGTGGACAGAATTCCCTCGGAACGGTATTTGGCAATGCTCGGTGCACCCTTCGATGACTCATCATCTGGGTGTGCGTGAACAGTGAGGAGTCGAAGTGGGGAGGAAGCAGTCACAGCGTTGAGGTTAGTAGTCGCATTGCCGGCTGATGTGACGGGCAATCAGCCTGCGACCGGGATGAGCGTTAGCGAGATGCGCCGGTTCGCGATGCAGACAACGGAACAAGGCTGAACTCCCCCGTGGGGTCATCCTCGTCTTCGATCACGGCCCACCCACACAATTCGGCTAAGCGAACCCGCCCCTCCTGGGGGCCTGAAGCTATGAGTTCATCGAGAGGCTCGATGACCACGGATCCACGAGGCCGATAGATGTAGCGATTATCTCTTCGGACAGCGAGGACCTGAAACCCCGGCTCAATATCTAGCTGCAATTCCGCAAGGCTGCACCCAGCAACCGAGGAGTCAGCAGCTACGGGAACCTGGGTTGCGACGACGTCTGCCTCACCAAGTGCGAGCTTTACAATCGGATGAAAGCCGCGATCATCGGTAATCAGCCACACCATTTGCGCCGCTTGGTCCCCGAGCTCCTCTGCTGCGGAGGCCAATTGCAGCAGCCCGCGCAGCGGTGCTGGATCGACATCCTTCTTTGCAGCCCGCAATACCCAGAGCTGCAGGTGGTCCTTCATCTCATCAAGGCGCTCTGCCAGGTGCCGCACCTCTGCAGCTAGGCCGTTATCCCTCAACGCAAGCGCAGAATAGGCAAGGCCAACGGCTGCCTCAGAGGTGTTCTTCATCTCTACGAGGACATCAACAGCGCGGTCAAGGTCAGTCAGCGCTCCAGCAGGCGCACTCATGGGCGGATCCCAGGTGGGTGCCGCTGCGAGTTCATGAAGTCGCACGATTCCCGCTGGCGAGCCCCGAAGGAACAACACGTCCCCCGGCACGACAACAAAGTCACCGTCTATCTCATCGATCATCCAAGAGCGATCGCGCCGAATCGCCACCACGCGCATGCCGCACTGAATGGTGATTTCAAGATCCTTGAGCGGGCGATGCGCCATGTGTGAACCCTCACGGATCCACACACGATGAGAGACCTCTTCAGCGTTCGACAAATCACCGATGAGTTCGTTCGGAATTCCCAAACGGTGCGTCACGATTCGAGTTACGTCTACTGCAGCATTGGCGATGCTCTCAATCGCCGAGATGATCTGCAGGACCGAAGCCATCCCCTCTGCCTCTGCCGGGCGTCTGACCGCCATAATGCAGACCGCCCTCATGTCTTGCACAAGGTCGTTCATGCGCTCTTCAAGTTCAGCGACCTCATCGGCCATGCCGGGATCGTTGAAATACACAGCCGCATAGGCCAGATCGACCATGATCTCCGAGGTGTCTTTTGCCTCGGCGAGCATGGCCCGCAAACTTCGGGGTCGGTCATCCATAAGAAGTCCTTTTAGGATAGGCCCTCTGGGACCCGAGATGACTCTTCTTGGGGATTTCCGCTGAACCGGGGCGTCAGATCACCACCGCGAGTTGACGCGATTCGGCAAGTAGACGGCCATCGGTATCAAAGATTTGTCCGTGCTCAATCAGGTAGCCATCCTGAGCAAGCGGGCTTTCGAACAGCACAAAGCAGAAGGCTTCTGGGTCTTTGGGAAGCCCACGGAAATGAATGGTCAAGTCAATGGTTGGCACCATGAGCGGTTCTCGAACCCGGCTAAAGATTGGTGGTAGCCAGGCATCGGTCATAGCCGTCAGAGCTATGGCATCTATGGGTTCACCCCCCGCTGGCCGAAGCCAGCCACCTGTCCGGGCTAGCGACTCCCCCGAAGGCAGCGGCTGAAATGGGTGCTCGCCAATCACCCAGCGTTGCTCATAGTGGCCTCGCATAGGAACGTCGCGATCAGGGTCAAGGTCTTCTTCAGCGATTGACTCTGCTCCCGGCACGACAGTTCCATCTGCAAGCAGCGGTAGCCCCGGCAATTCATTAAAACTCAGCGGGGACTCCCGATGCTCTGCCAGCACAGCAATGGCAATCACTAACAGCACACCGTTCTGAGTCATGCGTGCGGACAGGTTCGACACGGTGCGACCCGTGCGTTCAACAACCACCTCAATCTCGACCAACCCTTCTTTCGGCACGCGCAAGAACTGCAGACTGATCGACCGGGGTGCTCGGCTTGGCTCATTCACCTCTTCGCAGATTGCTCGCAAAATAATTGCTGCCACATAGCCGCCATTAGGCCCTGAAATAATCCACCAGCTCCGGTCCATGTTGGCGCTGTAGCGGCCTTGCTCTAGTTGCGCCACTTGCGTTTCAAGCGAGAACGACCTCATATGCAGGCCAACACCGTGACGGCGAGTACACAAAACGGGGAGAGAGCGGAAGCTCCCAAAGAATAATTCATAGAGAAGTAGTCTGGCCGAGGAGTTGCAACATCGGTGACGCTCATCGTGCGTTGCTCAATTCTGCAACACTGCTACCCGGCGGTCGGAGTTCCCGCCATGACTGATTGGATGGAGGTGGCGTGACGTTGAGCGATCAAGAGACAACAGAAACATCCACACCCTTGGATGCAGCCGGCCTTGTAGGAATCGTTGATGCGCACAGCGCCCATGACCTTCGAGAAGTTCCACCCGAGCCCCTCGTCGAGCCCAAAAATTCCGAGGTTCTGCACAAAGAGTTGGCTGCCTTCTTGCGGGGCTCACCTGCTCCTACCGAAGAAGCAACAACAACTGCTAGAGCTGTGCGATGGGCCTGCGAGCGCTTGGCTACTGGCTATTCCCCGCGGGATTTGGCCACAGCAGTCATAGCTGTAGCAGCCCAGGCGCAGCCGCCCGATACCCAGGCCTTGTCCGCTCTACTGACAGCTGCAACCGCTTGTCTTGGGCTCGCAGATCGTCAAGAGAACTCGATTCGCCAAGGTGCAGCAACAGATGCCGAGTCGGCAAGGATTTCTGCGGCCCTAGTTGTTTCTTTAGCTGCAACCACCTTTCGCTCTGGGCAGGCAACGCAAGTAGTACTCCCGAACCATCATGCTCACCCGGCAAGCGCTCTGTCCGATTTTTGGCAAGCGACGAGCGATGCAGCACCAACTCAGGCGGCTCGAAGCTGGCTCCGACTCGCCGAGATGGATTCAAGCGAAGCGCACAATGCCATCGTCTCGGCTGCTTCGACCAGGTTCTGCGTCAATGAGCAGCTCCTCATCATGACTGCCGCCCTTGCAACTCTGGGTCTAGGCACGGCAGTCCATCAACAGTTGTGCTGCAGCGTGGCACAGCAAATTGCCTTGCAGGCAATCGACGAAGAGTTTGCTTTCGATCAGCGAATGCAAGCACAGCTTCTGGCCGATCAAGCGCAGAGTCGTTCCCCCGAGACTGCTGGCAGATTCGAACGCTCAACTCATGAACGATTGACAGCCCTCGGAACGGGCATCGCTCAAACCCCAACCGAGCAGTTAGCTCCACTGCTACTCGGTAGCCTTGAAGATGGGCTGACTCCCGAGGACCTAGTGGACACGCTTGCACTCCTGCGAGCAGCGGCCTATGCAATTACGAGTATCACCGCTGATCCAGCACACGAGGGCACCAACGCACAGGCCCAATCTGCTCTCACAGCCTGCATTGCTGCAGACGCCCTGCAACTCTGCATGACGAGCACTCAGTCACTCAGCCTCCGTTACGAACTAGCGCTCGCAGCACCCATGAGTCCGTCCGCAAGCAGCCTCAGCTCGGTGGGTGAACTCTGGGTTCCACCCTTTGATAGCGGCGGCCTAGAAGACACCCTGCTCGCTATTGCCGACGCCGACCCTGACTCGGCCGCCGAGGCAGCAACGGCGATACCGCCGCAGGACCATGAGTCAACGAATCAAGCATGGCTAGCAATCCGGCGGTCCGTGGCTGCTGACAGCTCGCTACGGATGCAACCCTTAGCGCAGGTTGCGGCCTTAGAGCGTGGGTTTCGTACCACCGATCACCCGGCCAAGATTTGGTTTCTGGCTGCAGCAGCTAGGACAGCCGCTCACTCACGTTCACATGCCGAACCGCTTGCAGCACTAGCGGAAGATATTCTCAGCTAACAGGCATTTGCACTCCCCGAGATGCCTAGTCAGAAGGAATTCCGACTAACTTGAGTTCAGTTTGCCCGCCAGAATCTTCGGGCATCTTGAAAGGTACT
>CANJEC010000066.1 GCA_947473395.1 Actinomycetota bacterium
TGGCGCTGAACAGCGACAGCGCAATGGCAATCGCACACAAGGCAACGGCTCGGATAGCGAGTTTCATCTGAGTCATAGAGACCCCTTTCCGTTCCTGAGTGTAGAACCCCTGTGCGTGGCGTGCCCCTTCGTTCCGCGCCCAGCGGGCAAAGTTAGGACTTCACGAGTCGTTTGATCGCCTCAGTAGCCTCTTGCAACTTCTCCTCGGCATCGGCACCGCGATGGCTGATCGCATCGGCTACACAGTGGCGAAGATGGTCCTCGAGCAATGCCAGAGCAACCCCCTGCAGAGCGCGGGTGGCTGCGGAAATCTGGGTCAGAACGTCAATGCAGTAAGAGTCATCTTCGACCATCCGCTCGATTCCTCGAACTTGACCCTCCACTCTGCGAAGGCGTTTTAGATAGGCATCCTTGTTCTCGTCGTAGCCGTGCATCACAAGATCCTAGCAAGAATCCAGCTATACCCATATGGGGTATGTGTGAACCAGCAAGTTCAGAGCTCTGGGAGTTCCTCTAAGGGGAATCCATCTGCTTGCAGAGCGTGGGTTCGAACCCAAGTATGCAGCGCAATCCCAGAGGCCACGCCGGCGTTTATTGAGCGGGTAGAGCCGAACATCCTGATCGAGCAGACCTGAGCGCAAGCAGCCTTTGCGGCCTCGGATAAGCCCGGACCTTCTTGTCCAAATACCAACACACAAGAACGCGGCAGTTCAACAGTCTCTAGCGGCACGGACCCGTCAAGATTATCGATCCCAATCACACTCAACTGCTCGTGTTCCGCCCACTCAAGTAGGTCCTCAATGCTCGGGTGGTAATACACGTGCTGATAGCGATCTGTCATCATGGCGCCGCGCCGGTTCCACCTACGTCGCCCAACAATATGAACACCTGCTGCACCAAAGGCGTTGGCGTTGCGCACCACGGTGCCAATGTTGAAGTCGTGTTCCCAGTTCTCTACTGCTAGGTGAACAGTAAACCGCCGGCCATCAAGATCATCTCGAATGGCTTGCATCTTCCAATAGCGATAGCGGTCGATCACATTTCGGCGATCGCCCGCGGCTAACAATTCCGGGTCAAAGTGTTCGCCGATCGGCCACGGCAGATCATGTGGGCCAACCCCCACAGGATTGGGGTGAACAGCCTCGTCATCTGACTCGTTTAGTTCCCTTTGGCCAGGGTCTTGCTGCCCCGCGTTGTCTGTCACTCCCCGGCACCGTACCTTCATGAGATGACTCACGCTGATTCTGAACCGTCATTCCCCCTTGAGCCTGCCCCCAAGATTGTGCTTCTCGTCGCTCATGGCAGCCGCAATCCGCTCGCTGCCGTGGAGCATGCGCAGCTGTGCGACAAGGTCCAAGTTCAAGCGAATGCTTCCCAGGGGACCCTTCCGGCCGGGCTTGGCGCCGAGCCCATCCAAGTTCGCCCTGCCTACCTAGAACTTGCCGAACCATCCATCGCAGATGCAATCGCCACCGCTGTGTCGCAGGGGGCCTTGCGAATCAGATTGCTGCCGCACTTCTTGAACTCAGGAAACCACGTGACACGAGACTTGCCAGAGGCCGTAGCTGAAGCCGAAGCAAAACACCCGGGGGTGAGCATCGAACTTGTCGAGCATCTGGGTGCAGATGACGGACTCGTAGCGTTACTCACCACCCGGGTGTTAGCCGACTAGTTCTTTGGTACCAGTGCTTCTTAGATACCAGTGCTTCTTAGATACCGATGCGCTGTGCAAGCAGTTCGCGGTGATACGTGGGGTCACCGAAGAGCAACTCTGAGCTCTTCGCACGCTTGAAGTACAAGTGCGCTGGGTGTTCCCAGGTGAAGCCGATGCCACCATGAATCTGAATGTTCTCAGCCGCAGCGTGGAAGTAGGCCTCGGAGCAATAGGCCTTAGCTAGCGAGGCAACAGAAGGCAGTTCCTCGTTGAGTTCAGCTGCACACCATCCGGCGTAATACGCGGCCGATTTTGCAGACTCAACCTCGAGCAGCATGTCGGCGCACTTGTGCTTAATAGCTTGGAAAGAGCCAATTGGCCGGCCAAACTGCACGCGATCCTTGGCGTACTGCACGGCCATTTCAAGCACTTCTTGTCCACCGCCGACTTGCTCAGCGGCAAGTGCCACCACAGCTAGGTCCAACACCGTAGAGATCGTGTCCCAGCCGGCTCCGTCGGTTCCGATCAAGGTTGCCGGCACGGCTGCATACTCCAAACGAGCCTGCTTGCGAGTCTGATCCATTGTGGATAGCGCCGTGCGGGTAAGCCCAGCAGCCTCGCCGTCTACTGCAAACAGGCTGACTCCGGCCTCTGTGCGGGCTGCCGTAATGATCAGGTTGGCAATGTGGCCATCGAGGACATACAACTTGGTTCCATCAATGGTCCAAGAGTCTCCTGATTTGGTCGCCGTTGCGGTGATTGCAGATTCATCCCAGCGGCCGTTGGGCTCGGTGTACGCCAGAGTTGCGATGGTTTCACCAGAGGCAATACCGGGAAGGTAGGCGGCCTTGGCTGCCTCGTCACCTGAGTGCAACAGCGTCTGACTGCCGAGTACCACCGTTGAGAAGTACGGGGCGCAAATCAGTCGCCGACCCATTTCTTCAAGCACGACGATCAGTTCAACAAAGCTGTATCCCGAGCCACCGAACTCTTCGGGAATCACCAAACCCTGAAGGCCCATTTGCTCTGCCATCTGAGTCCAAACTGCAGCGTCGTAGCCGGACTCGGTGTCCATAAGTTCGCGAACAGTGGCTTCGTCCGACTTAGCATTGAGGAAGTCTTTGACAACCTTGCGTAGTGCTTCTTGGTCCTCGCTGAAAGCAAAATTCACGTTGATCTCCTGAGCTAGATGGCAGACGGTTTCCTAGTACGCATGATTTTTACATCAGGCTGCATCAGAATGCAGATCGCCGTGCGTACGCAAGTGTACGCACGGCGGCTGCAGGCGGGAATTCCAGAGGGCAACTTCGGCAACCTGCAGATGTTTGCGGCCAGAGTCGGGTCTCAGGCTGCGGGTAGCACTCCTAGGTTGTCGGCGGTGAGGGTAACCGGAACGGCCGTTGCAGAGGCCGAAACGTAGAACCACAATCCGACGGATCCAAGGACCTGCAGGGTTGTAGTGGTATCCGAACCCTGAAGCAGCCAACCTGCCGGTTCTGGGGATCCCAGTTTCCAGACCTTTGCCGACAACTCAGTACTGCCCACTCCCGCTGTTTTGAATCGCACCCGGAGGACATCGTTTGGCGCATAGGTAACTCCAGGGACTGTCGCCGATTGAATGACAGTCTCGACGTTATTGAGTGTTCGGGTGATCTGCGCCGTCACAGCACCCGTAGCAGAGAGTTTCAGCTTGGCTCGATAGTCATTTGTTGAATTCACCCGTCGGCCGATTAGTGCGAGCATCGCGCCGCCGCCCGTTGGGCTCGTATCCATGGACACATCTGCGGTCATGTCGCTCGAGGTCTGCAGGACCGAATTCAAGCTTGCTGACCGTGAAGTTCCAGCCGCTGCCGACATCTTTCCAGCTGACCCTGCCACCGAGAAGTTGGTCGCTCCACCAACAACAGTCCATAGGCCACCTAGATCGGCTGTACCCCAGCCCGAGACCACGGATCGAGAGAAGGTGTCCGTTGCCAGGGGAATGACCACGGGAGAAGACACCGTTACTGCAGAGGTCACGCTAGAGGTAGATCCATCATCATCGGTGACCGTGAGCTGCACGGAGTAGACACCCGCTGCGGCGTAGGTACGAGTCGCCGTTGCTCCTGCCCCCGTGCTGCCGTCACCAAAGTCCCATGCCCACGAGACAACGGTTCCATCTGTGTCAGTAGAACTCGACCCGTTGAACGAAGCAGTGAGGTTTTCTGCTGAGGATGTAAACGCAGCGGTAGGAGGTTGGTTTTCGGGAGGCACTGTCTCACCGGCTGCAGCCCAATGATTGAGCACGTCTGTAGACGTCAGGACAGAATCGTAGACTGCCGCCTCATCGAGGCTGCCGCGGAAGTCCTTCGAGGACGCACCACCCCAAATGTTGTCGCTTCCGAGGCGCCAGTATCCTGCATAGTCCTGACCGAACGGCGATGATCCGCTGGCCACCAGTTGGCCATCTACATACATCTTCTGAGTGCCAGGCACCTGGGTGATGACTAAGTGATGCCAAGCCCCGTCGTTGTAACTCAACGGGGAGTCGAATGTTTCAACGTCGCCGGCATACACGCCGTACCTCAACTGCCCGGAATCAAGCATGTAGGCATGCCGGTCGTACCCGGTACTCGACTCATCCTGGGAGTTTCCGAATCCGATGAGTCGACCACCGGAGGAAGTAGTCGTAGAGAACCAGACTTCCAAGCTAAAGATCTGTGGGTTCTGGACTAACGAACTGCCAACTGCTCGCGCAGACCCACTTTGCAGTTCTATTGCGGAATCAGCTGGGCCAGCTGGCGAACCAGTTGCGCCAAGGGTCACGCCATCGGAATAGGTGGCCCCAGGCTCAGCAGTCATTCGGTTCTGAGCCACGGTCCCTGCTGACTCACCAAGTCGGAGATAAGTGGTTGGCTGAGAGTCCCAGACCGCCGCCCCATAGGGATCGCTCGGTCGTACCGGAGGGTTAGCCCAAGTCTGCGGCCGGCCGCTTGCCAAGTAATGTGCCCGGACTTGATCAAGGGTCAATTGAGTCGGATAAATGGCCGTCTCATCAATCTGACCAGCAAAGGCGCGCGAGCTTGGTTGACGAGGCCAACCGTTCAGATTGTCTCCACCCAGTCTCCAGAAACCCGCAAATGACTCTGCAGAAGTAGTGCTGGAGTCCGAGTCCACCAAGCGGCCATCTACAAACAACTTCAATCCAGCAACCCCCACTGATCCGACCAAGTGGTGCCAGTTGCCGTCGTTGAGCGCCGTACTGCTCTGGACTGTTCGTGTACCCCCCGGGTACACCCCAAAACTCACGGTCCCGTCGTCACTCATGTACATGTGACGGTCATAGGCAGAGCTGACTCCAGTTGAGGAGTTGCCGAAGCCAAGAATCTTTCCGCCGGTGGCGGTCGTTGTCTTGATCCACGTCTCAACGCTCAGTTGCGCTGGCGCTAGAACTGCCGAACCGGTTGTGGTTGCGGGAACGTCCCCGCTTCCTGGGAAGGTGGTTGCCGCATCCGCCTCGTTGAGCAGAGAACCCGCTGTTCCTCTGGTCGCTGCGGGATCGATTTTCAGGTCAGCTGACCCAATGCGGTCGTAGGCAGTCGTTCCGCTGCTCTCGCCGAGGCGCCAAAAGGCGTCGGGACTATCAGATTGAACCGCAGTTCGATACGCAGTCGTTGTCGAGCCGGAACCGAGGGGAACAACGGCTGTGGCCGCGGCAGTAGTGCAGGTGTTTCCCTTAGGGTCCTTAATACGAATCTGATACCGCTGCGTAGAACCAGGCGCTGCAGTGGTATCGGTGAAACTCACATTCGGCCGGGCCCACCAGGTGGCATCAACGCTTGCAGTTTTCACCACTACAGCAGATGCCGTGGAGGCGCCACGAAGAAACTCGTAGGTGAGGGTCTTGTCATCACGATCCCAAGAACCTCGAGCAGAGACACGCAGAGTGCCAGCATCAATTCCGACGATCACGGGCGTGGACTCTGCGCAGGCCTGCGGACCGGAACGGTTGGGTGCAATTTCTCGCACCGCAAACCGAGCGAGCCCGGACTGTGCGACGTTGTTCACCCTTGGAAACTCGCCTCCCATCACTACATAGTTGCTATTCCCTTCAATGGTCCATGCTGCCTGCGATTGACCGGTAAATGTTCCTGCGCTCAGGGTTGGGATCCAGTGAAGGAACTCTGGTTTGGGCTGACCTTCGAAGGCCCCAGGCCCGTTCGTGGCCCCGCCAGCTGCAGGTGCTGTCGACCAAGCATTTGCATACTGCAAGGTCCACGGTTCGGTTTGGATATTGCCACCCGAGTTTGCGCAGTCATGTGTGTGGCTGATGTCGTACACAACCTCGCCGACTACTGCGGCGTCGTAATGGTCACCGCGGCAACCGGTCACCCACTCGATGCCTCCCGTTGCAACATCTGCAGAGAACGTTCCCTCAAAGTTGCCGGTATAAACCCCGTTCACCAAGTAGGTCATGCCGGTGCCGAACACACTCTGACCGTTGGTCGTCAAGCTCCAGATTGCAGCGTCTGCTCCCCAGTTCACGATCGTTTGATTAGCTAGCCAAGGCAAGGACTGTCCAGTGGTTGCATCAAGAGCACCCATGCCTTTCGTGTCGACTCCATTCAGCAGATCAAAGTATCCTCCGACGACGATTTTGTTTGAGCCAGCGGGCGCAACGATCGCTAGGGCATTTCGATTGGCTGTGGGCGCCCAAGAAGTGAGCGCTCCGGTGATTTGGTCAACTGCAGCCAGTCTCGTTCGAGACTTGGTTGCCACAACGGTGAAGTTGCCAGCGAGGTACACCGAAGATCCGGAAACAACTAGGTCATTGACCTTCGAGTTCGCGTTCGGATTGAAGCTCGTAACGAGTGCACCCGTTGAAGCAGCAAAGGCTGCAACACGGTTGCGGGTCACGCCGCTTGCAGAGGTGAAGTCACCACCAACATAGATTCGGGTGCCATCAGCCGAGGCAGTAATAGCACGGCCTTGAGCATTCAGCGTGGGTGCCCAACTGCTGACCAACACACCCGTGGTGATGTTGTACGCAAGCAGATTCCCTCTTGCCGTTTCGCTCGTCCCAGCAGCTGCCCCAGCAGGGCGCGCCGAGGTGAACTTGCCGGTCACGTAGACGATGTCACCAACGATGACCTGATCCCACACAACTCCGTTGACTTGAACAGTCGGGAGAACATCTGCTGAAACTGTGGGTGGCAACACCACGGGGGCCGCCGCCGCTGCAGCAGACCCCGGAGCACCAACGGCAACCGAAACACATGTCATGCCGAAAAGGGCTACGGCTGCCAGTGCAGCCGAGCAACCTCTTGACCGAGTAGATCTAGCGCGACCAAAATCCATGATTTCTCCAGACCTGTCTGTACAACAACGTCTCTTCAGGGAGTCCGACAAATCGTCCTCATGGTCCTCGCCCTACCAAGCTCCGATACTTTTTCTAGCAACTAAAAGTACTTGAATCAAGAAGTTTTATGGAGTCCACAAAACCAGACAGAGAGCAGCCTGATCCGAAGCCAACAACTGGGTCGGATTTGGGACGCAACTATGCGCCCAGTGCTACTTCAGCTCGAACTGCAAGGCGTTCGGAGAGAATCCCGCTTGAACGTTCAACAGAAGCGATGGGGACCGTTCCTCGTTCAGACGGAACACGTAGACCCCGGTTCTTGACGCACCAGCTTCGAGTGCGCCCTCGAATGCGGCTGCTTGCTCAGATTCGATCGGCAAGGCGGGCAAACCCTTGGAATCGCTCGCTGTTACCGAAAGCTGGCTGAGGTCTACATCGGCTCCGGACTCGTTGCTCACTTCCAGCGTTACGGCAATTGCCGGCCCCGAGGACTCCCCAGGGGCGCGGGCCTGCACATTGACGGCCCGGTAATCGTTGACAACAACGGAAACCCCGCTTCCAAATTCTGCTGGCACCCCGGCCTTGACTGCCGGGAGGATGTTGACTCCAGCTAGCGGCTCCTCACTGCCAACCGATCCACTGACCGAGGCCGAGGAAGAAGGGGCTTCACCTGCTGACGGTTCCGTCTGCGGAACGAGCGAGGAGGAGGAAGAGACGGGGTCTTGCTGAGATGCGGCTGTCGAATCCGACTGAGAATTCCGAGCGCTTTGGTCATCCTCGCTGCAGGCGAACAATCCGAGCAGCCCTAGTAGGAGAAAGATCACGGCCAGCAGATTGAGGAGGCCCCAGGTTGGCCTCTCGCTCCTCCTGCGAATCACCAGTTCTTGAAAAAACCGTTCGGAATGCACGTCGCTCCCGCTAAGAAAAGTTGATGAGTCTGTGACTGCACCGGCAGCATCTTGCAAGCTACCAGCCGGAGCCAGCGAAGGGAGCGGCTCAGGATCTAGCTTTACTCCCACCCTAAGGGCGCGCTCAGCAGGAGTAATCTGATCGGATGGACCGCATTGGCATTCGACAGCTGCGTTCCGAAGTGGCAGCTCAAGTCAGGAGAGCTAGTGCCGGCGAACGAATCGTCATCACAGTCGATGGCCGCCCGGTTGCCCAACTCGGCCCTCTCGAGCCCACGGACGCGAAACTAACCCTCGAGGATCTAGCAGCTCGAGGTCAGCTGCTCTTGGCGAGACGCTCCGATCGCCCGCCACCAGAATTCTCGATGCCGCTGTGGGCCGGCACGCGTATCGATCAACTCGTGCGTGAGGTGCGAGGAAGGTGACCCTCTTTTTAGATACCACAGCGCTTCTCGCCCGCTATCTCGAGGGCCCAGCCCAAGAGACAGCTTTGGTCGCCATGAGTGCTGACCATGACTGGTGCGCGAGTTCGTTGGCACTGTCCGAGGCGCTCATGTTGGTCGACCGACTGGGGGATGACCCGCAGCGGACCGACGAGTTGCGGCGTGCGCTGCGAGATGATTGGGAGCGCATCCATACCATTCCTGTTGACCAACGCTGTTTAGACCGAGCCGCCGAACTCGGTCGCACGCAGCCAGTCCGAACGGTCGATGCCATTCACTTAGCAGCTGCCGATCGCTTGCCAAGACCGCTGACCTACATGACCTTCGATCCGGGACAAATCCCCGTGGCGCTGGCCTTGGGGTTTGACGTCCGCAGCACAAATAGTGCTAGCGACGCAGCTTGAGAGTGAAACAAACGGGGCAGTGCAATTATTCGGCGCGAGAATGATTCCATGACCCAAGTCGCGAGCACTCTTCATCATGCCGACACCGACCTTGAGGTGCACAAGCTGGTTGTGGGACCGATGGATAACAACGTATTTGTCTTGCGCTGCAAGCACACGGGCGATGCAGTCCTGATCGATGCAGCCAATGAGCATGAGCAACTGTTGGAGCTAGCTCAGCGCCTTGGCGTCCGACGCGTGCTTGAGACACATGGCCATTGGGATCACATCCAAGCTGTACCGCAGATGCGTGACGCTGGATACTCCGTCGGGGTCACCGCTGCTGATGCAGCAATGTTAGACAGCTATGACGAGATCATCGAAGACGATGCAGTGATAGCCATCGGGCGGCTGCGGCTGCGCACCATTTTCACCCCCGGACACACGCCAGGCTCCATCTGCTTTCAAGTTGAAGCGAAGCCGCTGCTCTTTAGCGGCGACACCTTGTTTCCTGGCGGACCCGGGAATACCTCATTCGAGGGAGGCGACTTTGAGAAGATTATTTCCTCTCTCGATCGCCGACTCTTTGCGGGCCTCGACGCCCAGACAATCGTGCTGCCCGGCCACGGCTCAGATACCACGATCGGCGCCGAATCCCCGCACTTACAGGAGTGGGTCGACCGGGGCTGGTAATCCGCGTGACGAGCCCGTTTATCGGCCAAAGCCCGAACTCAAGAGCCGGTTCCCTGCAAGCTGTCTGCGAGCTAAGTACCAGCTAAGCGCCCTCCCTCAGACTGCTATCGCGCCGAGCGAGTGTTCGGCCGACTACCAACAAGCGAGGGAAGAATGAAGACGGAACAAACCTCTGAGCAGGTCTCAATAGCTGGGTCGGCCCGACGCGCCGGTGCAGTGTTCGTAGCGATTATTGCGTGCACTGGAGCTTGGATGGTCGCTGGCGCTGGCACGGCTAGCGCTCAGCCA
>CANJEC010000067.1 GCA_947473395.1 Actinomycetota bacterium
ACTCCTCGATCGCAGTAGCCACTCCGCTGACAGCAGTTTTCAAAGAGCGTGAGCCTCGCTACAAAGAGATTCGGACCCGCATGATTGCCAAGGGTATTGATCCAAACGAGACCGCTTGGCATGGAGTGAACGTGACGGGTGCACCTGCGACAGGATCGACTCGGCCTGGAGTGGTCAGGCCCACTGTGGCAGCCGGTTCGGGTGCTCCGGCGCTGACCACGAACATCGGTGGCCACCCCCCGCGGCCAAGAAAGAAAAAGAAGACCTGAGGCCGCGCTCCCCAAGAGCCTTTCGGCTCGGTAGCGTAGGAGTAGTCGGACCGAGCCCACAGGAGGTGACCCATGGCAACAGTGACAAGGGTTCTTCCTTGGCGTCGCCATAGCCAGCCTCCTGCGATGGAGGTTCAACAGATCATTGAGCAGTATCGGAAGTTTCATCCGAAGCGCTCAACCGATGTCATCACCGAGGCCTATCGCATGGCCGCCGGCGCGCATCAGGGGCAACTGCGCCGATCAGGCGAGCCCTACATCACCCATCCACTTGCAGTGGCTGGCATCGTCGCCCGCTATGGAATGGACGATGTCACGATTGCGGCAGCACTTCTGCACGATGCTGTAGAAGACACTGTTATCACCCTGGAGGAGCTCGAAGAGAAGTTCGGAGCAGAGCTCACCGCCATTGTGGACGGGGTCACCAAGCTCGAGCGGATCCACTTCGATACCAAAGAGGCGCAACAGGCAGCCACGATGCGCAAAATGCTCGTGGCCATGGCCAAAGACTTGCGGGTGCTCGTCATTAAGCTCGCTGACCGGCTTCACAACATGCGCACCATTGCCGCGCTACCGGCCTGGAAACAAGAGCGAACTGCCCAAGAGACGCTTGATATTTATGCGCCGCTGGCTCATCGCCTTGGCATGCAAGAGATCCGCCAACAACTCGAGGACCTTTGCTTCTCCTCGCTCTACCCTCGGCGATACGCCGAGGTGGACCATATGGTGGCCGAACGAGCACCCGAGCGTGATGCCTATGTCGACGCAGTCATTGACGAAATTAGAGACCGTCTAGCCGAGGTGAACATCACTGCGGTTGTGACCGGTCGCCCGAAGCACCTCTGGTCGATATATGAAAAAATGGTGGTTCGAGGCAAAGCCTTCGAAGAGATCTTTGACCTGATTGGAATCCGGCTAGTGGTCGACAGTTCCAAGGACTGTTACGCAGCCCTCGGGTCAATCCATGCCATGTGGACTCCCGTTCCAGGGCGGTTCAAGGACTACATCGCTATGCCCAAGTTCAACCTGTATCAGTCGCTGCACACCACGGTGATTGGTCCAGAGGGCAAGCCCATCGAGGTGCAGATACGCACTCCCGAGATGCATAACCGCGCCGAATGGGGGGTAGCTGCACACTTCTCCTATAAGGAGGGCACCACAGAGGACATGACTTGGTTGTCTCGCATCGTTGGTTGGCAACAAGAGATGACCGACCCCGGCGAGTTCATGGCAAATCTCAAGATCGATCTTGATCAAGATGAGGTATTTGTCTTTACACCCAAGGGCGATGTCGTAACGCTGCCAGCAGGCGCCACCCCCGTTGATTTTGCCTATTCGATTCACTCAGAAGTTGGGCATCGATGCATTGGAGCGCGAGTAGCAGGCAGGCTCGTACCGCTCGATTCTCAACTGCAGTCTGGGGATACGGTCGAGATCTTTACCTCAAAGGTTGCTGGCGCTGGTCCGAGTCAGGACTGGCTCAAGTTTGTAGCTACCCATGCTGCCAAGTCTCGAATCAAGCAGTGGTTCTCTAGGGAGCGTCGGGGAGACGCACTCGATGCTGGTCGGGACGCCCTTGTGAAGGCCATGCGACGTGAGGCACTTCCAGCTCAAAAGATTTTGGGCGGCGATGTCATGCTCGAGGTTGCACTCCAACTGAAGTATCAGTCAGTCGATGCGCTCTTTACTGCAATAGGTGAGCATCATGTGTCTCCCGAATCGGTGGCCAGCAGGATTGCGGAGCTCTTGCGAACCGCGGCGGGCGATCGTGAAGAGGTGGTCTCAACCCCGAACCGCTCGGTCAACCGCCGGCAAGGTCGGCCAGCTGGGGTGCATGTCGAAGGTTATGACGATGTTCTGGTGCGAATGGCTCGATGCTGCACTGCTGTTCCCGGAGATGACATCATCGGCTTTGTTACCCGTGGTCGGGGCGTGTCGGTTCATCGAACAGACTGCGCCAATGCCACCTCGCTCGCTGCAGCGCAGGGCGAACGAATCATTCATGTGGAGTGGGATTCAGACTCGACCGGAAATTTTGTTGCACTCGTAGAAGTCAAAGCGCTCGACCGACCCAGACTCCTACAAGATGTCACAGCCACGCTCTCAGACAACCATGTGAACATCGTCAGCAGCCAGAGCACCTGTGGCCAAGATCGTGTCTCGAAGATGCGTTTCGAATTTGAACTTGCTGACCCATCTCATCTTGATACTCTGCTGAATCGGTTGCGAACTATTGACAGCGTGTACGACGCCTATCGGGTGATACCAGGGGTTGTTTCCTAATCCGCCTAGCACCCGGGGTGAGCTAGCTTCAGATTCTCCGCAGGGGAAGGTCCCTGAGGTAACCAATTTCCACATCAGAGAGTCACACGTACTGACATGGCTTCAAGAAAAAAACGCGATGATGACTCAGCAGATCGGCCAACACTGAGTCTGGTCTCCGATGAGGACTCAAACCCAAGGGCGGAACAGGACCCAACTGTTGATTCCTCCTCTGATGCCGAGGAGGCCTCCGACGCTGTTGAGCGGGTTGATCCGAGTTCAACCGAGTCCCACCAAGATGAGGGAGTCGAGTCTGAGGCTCCAGCGAATTCTGAAATAGGGACTTCTGAGATAGGGACTCCTCAGATACCCGGACTCGCAGCAATGTCACCCACGGAGCAGGCCCAGGCAATCCTCCAAGATGCTGACCCTGTTGCCTACTACCGAATGCTGAACGGCTTGGTTCGCTCCTCGCACTCCTCGTTGCTGCAAGCCTTGCCCTACACGCCCGCCCTAGAGTTTCACAACCCAACTTGTGTTGTGGTGGAGCCGGAGCCAAGCAACATCGAAACCGTGGGCCTCTATGCGCGGGCGGCCTATCCGGACTTTGACCGAGTTCTGCTAGCTGCCTTTAACGACCCAGCTCATGACCACCTCATGGCAGCGCTCTATCACCTGCTCATCGTCGAGAAGACAAATGTTGCCATGGTGACCAACCACGGGCAGATCATAGACATTGCTCTCGTCATGGGAGCTTGGCTCTCTGCCATGCTGGCCCCTGACCGCAGCTTTGGGGTCCTCGGTGAACACACCAGCCTCGATGAACTCGCAGAAGTCTCCAATGTGCTTGTCTCACGCATGGTGATTACTAGGCAGGCCTTTAACGTGCCAGCGATTCAAGTGCTGCAATGTGGTTCAAGAATCTTCTTGTCCGTCCCGCAGACAGCGAGTCGCCGCCGAGCGAAACTCGAAACCGCTTTGGTGCGAGCCAACAACATCCTCATGAGAACTGCCCTAGATGCTCAGCTTGCACAGGGTGGACAGCTGTTGGCTATGGCTGCGAGTGGCAGCCAAGACCTAACCATCCCGGGTCTGATGAAAAAGGCACGGGCAGCTTGGCGGGCACGGCGTGGAGATGACCCGGGCGAAGCACCTACCTTGCACCTGCAGCCCCTCTACGACGGAACGCTGAGCCTGATGCAATCCTGCACCTACGTGCTGCCAGTTGCTATCTGTTTGGATTCCAGCACACCGGCCTGCGTTATCGGAGGGCTCACGCGCCTGAACGGTAAAGAGGACTGCCACCGGATCATGGATTGGATAGCGCTGGCTCACCAAGAGGCAACCGGGACTCCAACTATTTACCACTGGCATGAGGACGACCTGCTGACACAAGTCAGAGCAAGGCTTAACCGCTAGCTGAACGGGTAGCTAAGCCCAAGGCTGAACCGCTGTTAGCGTGGGCAACCGTGACCGAGACCCGCCGCGAGCAATTTCAAGCACTCAGAGGAATGCGAGACATTCTTCCCCCGGAATCTGCGCGTCGTCGCGAACTCACGCAGCAGTTCATTACTCACTGCGAGCGAGCTGGCTACCAAGAGGTGGTCCCACCGCTGCTCGAGGATCTTGGAGTTTTCTTAAGGGTCGGCGAGGCTACTGACGTCGTCACCAAAGAGATGTACGACTTTGTTGATAAGGATCAAACCCGAATAGCGCTTCGGCCTGAAATGACCGCCGGTGTTATGCGAGCTTTTGTTCAACACCGACCTGTGCTGCCATGGAAGGTTTGGTACGCCGGAACGAACTTTCGCCACGAGCGCCCGCAGAAGGGTCGCTACCGGATGTTCGATCAGCTTGGCGTTGAGGCGCTTGGAGTAGATGATGCCGACCTTGATGTCGAGATCATCGCCATGGCGAGCAGATTCTTCGCCTCGCTCGGACTGCGGCAAGTCACCCTGCTCATCAATTCACTTGGAGAACATGAGGATCGCGAGCAGTACACGGAGGCAGTTCGCCTGTACCTGCTGGCTCATCAGTACGAACTCTCCGAGGCTTCGCAAGCCACACTGGAACGCAATCCATTACGAGTCCTAGATTCGAAGCGAAGTGAAGACCAGCAGATCATCGCTGATGCACCGCTCGTTGCCGACTACCTATCTGAGGATTCGGCGAATCATTACGCTCGAGTCTTGGCAGGCCTTGATTCGCTAGGAGTGAGTTACACCGAAGACCCTCGCCTAGTTCGAGGCCTTGACTACTACCGACGAACCACCTTCGAGTTTGCCGCTGATGCCTTGGACTCGGCACAAAATGCAATCGGTGGTGGTGGCCGCTATGACGGCTTAGCAGAAGCCATGGGTGGTCCAGCAACCGATGGTGTCGGTTTCGCCCTTGGCGTAGATCGGATTCTGTTGGCCTGTGATGCTGAAGGAGTCTTCGCTACGGAACCAACAACGCTCGATGTGTTCGTGATCGACACGGTCTCGGGCGATGCCGCTCGCGACATCACACACCAGCTTCGTGCTGCTGGAATCTCCGCTGACCGTCGCTTTGGTGGCGGTTCCATGAAGTCACAGATGAAATCCGCCGACAGATCCGGGGCACGGTTTGCTCTGATCATTGGTGAGGATGAACTCGCAGCCCATGCGGTGACGCTTCGACCCATGCTGGGCCACCAGGCCGATGGCGAACAACGCCGAGTGGCTCGGGCTGATCTACTTTTCGAACTCACCCGTTATTCTTCTCAAACTGTTACCAATCAAATCAACCCCCATCCAGCCGATTCTGCTTCTGCCGACCCAACTAACTCCGGGACTCTCACGTGACTGCCTCTACAAGTACTTCCATGCGCTCGCACTCGTGCGGTGAACTCAGCCTTGATCAAGTGGGCCAAACGGTCACGCTCTGCGGCTGGGTGGCCCGCCGTCGCGAACACGGCGAGCACCTAGCTTTTATTGACCTTCGTGATCACACTGGGTTAGTGCAATGCGTTGTTGACGGCGCAGCAGAATTGCGAAGCGAGTTCGTCGTACGAGTCACTGGAGTCTTGCGGCCACGGCCCGAAGGCACTGTGAATGACCATCTCGCTACGGGGCAAGTCGAGGTGGGGGAGTGCACAGTAGAGGTTCTCTCTGCGGCAGAACCGCCCCCGTTCCCACTTGATGAACGCGCCGCTGATGTAGACGAGACAGTACGCCTGCGCTATCGCTATTTAGACCTTCGCCGTGAAGAGATGCAGAAGAATCTGCGCACTAGGGCAAAGATCAACTCCGCAATCAGGTCGGCCATGGACGCTCAAGACTTTGTCGAGATTGAGACCCCCATGCTCATTGCTTCCACACCAGAAGGCGCGCGTGATTTTGTGGTGCCAGCACGCACCAAACCAGGCAATTTTTATGCCCTACCCCAGAGCCCGCAGCTGTTCAAACAGCTCTGCATGGTTGGTGGGGTGGACCGTTACTACCAGATTGCTCGCTGCTTCCGCGATGAGGACCTGCGCGCTGATCGGCAGTTTGAGTTCAGTCAACTTGATGCCGAGATGAGCTTTGCAAGCCAAGATGACGTGCTGGAGTGCATTACTCGCGCGGTTTCTGCTGCTGTTGAGGTTGTCACTGGTGAGGGCATCGGCGAGGTGCCACGGATGACTTGGCGCGATGCGATGGACCGATTCGGTTCAGATAAGCCAGATGTTCGATTTGGTATGGAACTCACTGAACTCACTGGTGTGTTTTCGAACACCGAGTTCAATGCGTTCAAGGCATCAAGCATCAAAGGGATCTGCCATGTTGGCGCAGCGGCCGACACCTCTCGCAGCCGACTCGACGACCTCACAGATGACGCAAAGCGTTGGGGTGCCAAAGGTTTGGTCTGGATGCGGGTAGAAGACGGCGAGGCTGGGCTGTCGCTCAATTCCCCTGTCGCAAAGTTCTTGTCCGAGGATGAGAAAGCTGGGATTTTGGATCTACTCGGAGCGCAGGCTGGAGATGTGATCTACCTAGTTGCCGATGACTGGGCCAAGGTGTGTCATGTGCTTGGCCTGTTACGTCTGGCCCTTGGCCGACCACCCGTCAATGAGGGTGGGTTCAATTTCTTATGGGTTGTGGACTTCCCCTTGTTTGAGTCAATCGATCCCATTACATCCAAACCAGTGTCTGCGCATCACCCATTCACGATGCCCCATGAGGATGATTGGGCGCTGCTCGATGGAGAGCCCGAGGACCTACTCAAGGTTCGCTCCCAGGCATATGACCTAGTTCTGAACGGTTGGGAGTTGGGATCGGGAAGCGTGCGAATTCATCGTTCAGATATTCAGTCCCGCATCTTTGAGCTGCTCGGTGTGAGTGCAGATGAGGCTTCACTGAAGTTCGGGTTCTTGTTGGATGCCTTCCGATTCGGTGCGCCTCCACATGCAGGTTTTGCATTTGGAATTGACCGCATTGTTGCCCTGCTCTTAGGCGAAGAAAATATTCGTGAGGTCATCGCATTCCCCAAGACTCAGTCGGGTGGGGATCCGCTCACAGGTGCACCTACGCCAATCGAGGCAGCGCAGCTTGAGGAACTAGGTCTTCGGCTGTTGCCACAAGCCACCTAGGGAACGTTCCCTTTTTTGGGGTTATCTGCGCGGACTCAGAAAGAAATTTCCGAAGGGTCCTTGAATCGAACGCCTGTTCGGAATTACACTGATGTATGTGCACGGGGGCGGTTATTCCTTCACTGTCACACCACATCAGTACGGTCATCATCACGGATAGCGACACGGCACCAACAGGCCCAACAGGGCAGGGTGAACGCCACTAGACGAGTACTTCCCCCGCAGAACGAACCAGCAGATCACCACCCGGTGACCTACCCCGGAAGAGGACAATCACATGGCAGTTGAAAGAGACAAAGCACTCGAGATGGCTCTCAGTCAGATCGAAAAGCAGTACGGCAAAGGTTCCGTCATGAAGATGGGCGAAAAGACCTCCATGGACGTGGAGTCCATCTCCACCGGAGCCCTTTCGCTAGATATCGCACTCGGCATTGGTGGGCTCCCTCGTGGGCGTGTCATCGAGATTTTCGGCCCTGAGTCCTCGGGCAAGTCCACCTTGGCCATGCATGTCGTTGCCGAGGCGCAGCGTAACGGTGGAATCTGTGCCTATGTCGATGCTGAGCACGCAATGGATCCAACCTATGCCGCACGCATTGGTGTCGATGTCGACGAACTCTTGATTTCGCAGCCAGATACGGGCGAGCAGGCACTCGAGATCACCGACATGCTGATTCGCTCCGGCGCACTTGATGTGATCGTGATCGACTCCGTGGCAGCGCTCACACCCCGAGCCGAGATCGAAGGCGAGATGGGTGATACCCACGTTGGTTTGCAGGCACGTCTGATGTCTCAAGCGCTTCGCAAGCTCACTGCCAATCTCAACAAGAGCAACACCATCTGCATCTTCATTAATCAGCTCAGAGAGAAGATCGGCGTGATGTTCGGTTCACCAGAGACCACGCCAGGTGGGCGTGCGCTCAAGTTCTACTCCTCCGTCCGGCTCGATATCCGCCGGATCGAGGCCATCAAGGATGGGGTCGAGGTGGTGGGTAACCGCACTCGAGTCAAGGTCGTAAAAAATAAGATGGCTTCTCCCTTTAAGCAGGCCGAGTTCGACATCATGTACGGCAAAGGCATTAGCCGAGAAGGTGGAGCACTCGATCTTGCAGTGGAGTACAACATCGTCAAGAAATCGGGTGCTTGGTATACCTACGAGGGCGAACAGCTCGGCCAAGGTAGAGAAAACGCCAAGACCTTCCTGATCGAGAACCCAGAAATCATGGTCGATATTTCTGAACGGGTGATGTCCGAGTCTGGCATTGGTCAGACGGATGAGGAGTCCCTTGAGGAGCTCGTGATCGATCCTGACGATTTGCCAATCAGTCTGGACTAACCATTCTGTCTAGACGGACAGGTGAATTTGAAGTATCCATTAGGTACTGGTGTAGCGATCTGGGGTCGCTACACCGGTACCTTTCTGGTCTCTTGGCCGCCGCAACCTAGACTGCTGATCATGTCTGGCAAGTACATCGTGCGCACCTTTGGCTGTCAGATGAATGAACACGATTCAGAGCGCCTTGCAGGCTTGCTCGAGGCAGATGGGCTTGAGCCCACCACTGACGTGGAACAAGCAGATGTTGTTGTGCTCAATACCTGCTGTATCCGAGAGAATGCTGACAACAAGCTCTACGGAACTCTGGGCCACCTGAAGAGCCTGAAAGAGGCTCGCCCAGGCATGGAGATCATGGTTGCGGGATGTCTCTCTCAAAAGGACCGGGGAACCATTGCCGAGCGTGCACCGTATGTGGACGTGATTTTGGGAACACACAACGTCCACCGAGCAGTTGATCTTCTGCATCAGCGCCGAGAGACTGGCAAACCAGTGCTCGAGATTCTCGAAGAGACTGTCGCCGAAGACCACGAATTGTTCCCATCAGCGCTTCCAGTAGTGCGTCAGGCGGGTTATGCCGGGTGGGTCACCATCCAGATGGGCTGCGATAACAGCTGTGCGTTTTGTATCGTGCCTGCCGTTCGCGGCCCCGAGATCAGCCGCCCGTTCGGCGACATCCTTGCCGAGGTTCAACGAGCTGCATCGGATGGCGTCACCGAGGTCACCTTGCTAGGCCAAAACGTCAACTCCTTTGGTCGCGACCTAACACTTCGCCTGAGATCTCAAGGAACACCGGCTGAAGAGGCTGCTGTCACCATGAGTGCGGAGTTCATGGTCGGGGAGAGCTGGGATCAAGAATCGGGTAGCAAAGTACGACCTCTCTTTGCCGACCTTTTGCGCGCTGTTGGTACTGTTCCTGGGATCCGAAGAGTTCGCTACACAAGTCCTCATCCAAAGGATCTGCGTCCAGAGACAATTGAAGCAATGGCGCAGGTAGATACCGTTTGTGAGCATCTGCACCTGCCGCTGCAATCGGGAAGCAACGCGGTACTGGCCGCCATGCACCGGGGCTATACCGCTGAGCGGTACATGGAGCGGCTTGCGCTGGCCCGAGCAGGAATACCGGATCTTGCAGTCACAACCGACATCATTCTTGGTTTCCCCGGCGAAACCGAGGCCGATGCGCTGGCAACATTCGAACTTGCTGCAGAGGCTCGCTTC
>CANJEC010000068.1 GCA_947473395.1 Actinomycetota bacterium
TAGCGAACCCAGCGAAACCCGTTCACTAGCGAGACTTTGCCGCGGGTGCCAGCAGGAACTCCAAGAAGATCCACTGCTGCAACGACCTTGTCCTTGACCTGCAACTGATCACCGACTCGTTTCTTTGCCATTGCCAGTTACCGTACCAATCTCAGGGCTAGGCCGCAGCATTCAGGTTCGCTCACAGAGCCCGAATGAGTCGGAATCGAGCAGTAGCGACCTGCTCAGGTGGTGCTAGTTCGGGCTGAACGCTGACTCTCCGCCCAGGATTTTCCGACCTCAACGTCAACATCATGCGGAAGACCTAGCACCCGCTCAGAAATAATATTTCGCTGAACATCTCCAGTCCCGCCGCCGATGGTGAGCGCTGGGGCGAACAAGTAGCCGTAGTGCCAGATGCCCACGTCTGTGCCGAGCGGGCCAGCATCGGTCAGCATTCCGCCTGCGCCCGCCAAATCCTTGGCTATACCCATGATCTGTTGGCCGTGCTCATCTGCGAGCACTTTGCGCACCGATGCCTCGGGGCCTGGCTCTCGGCCAGCGATTGCCGCAGTCACCGTCCGAAGTCGTATCAGTCGCAGAATCTCGGCCTGCATGTACATGTCCACGAGTCGCTGACGCATGAGCGGGTCGACCACTCCCCCAGCTGATCGCACTAGATCCAACAGGTCCCCAGCGTCTGGACCCATTCCCCACAATGCTCCTGCAGCAGAAAGAGAGACTCGCTCGTTCGAGAGCGTCACTTTGGCAAGGCGCCACCCGTCATTCACTTCACCAACCAGGTTCTCTGCGGGAATCCGTAGGTCTGTCATGAACACCTCGTTGAAGGTGTGACTACCTGTCATTTCGGGGATCGGGCGGATGTCGATACCCGGGGAATCCATCTTGCAGATGAAGTACGAGATTCCCCGCTGCTTTGACTCTTCGGGGTCGGTGCGGGCAATCAAGATTCCGTACTCGGCTTGATGGCCGAGTGATGTCCAGATCTTTTGGCCATTTACCACCCACTCGTCGCCGTCTCTGACTGCCCTAGTAGCCAGCGATGCAAGGTCGGACCCCGACTCGGGCTCGGAGAACAACTGACACCAGATTTCTTCACCGCTCAGCAGCCCCAGCAAGTGTTTATGTTGCTGTGCCTCGGTGCCAGCGGCCAGCAGGGTCGGTCCAGCCCAACCTATTCCGATTGGATTATTCGGCCGGCGCACGCCAGCGGCTCGAAGCTCATCGTCGATGATCAGCTGATGAATTGGATCCGCAGCAAGTCCAAAGGGCTTCGGCCAATGAGGTGCCACATACCCTGCCTCGGCTAGCTGCCGACCCGTTGGGCTTGGATGTTCGTTGAGCCAAGCCCGGATCTCTACTCGGCGGGAGTCAGTCTCTGGAGGCAGTTCGAAGTCCACTGCAGCAGAGTAGGCGGCCGGGCAACTCAACGTGTGATGCTGCTCTACACTCCGCTCCGTTAGGGGGCAACCATGTGGTTGACCTGCAGGGGCCGTACGGTTTGCGTAGTGGCGAGTCAACTACGCAACAAGCTGAAGGGGACAACATGCCCGGTTGGAATTTTGCTGAACTTTGGGAACAAGTAGCCGATCGCTTTCCCCAGTCTGATGCGCAGGTGCAAGGGAAGCGCAGGATCTCTTGGAAGGAGTTCGATGAGCGCGCAGACGGCCTTGCTAGATACCTGCTCGACCAAGGTGCCGTGCAGCAAGACAAGATTGCGCTGTACTTGTATAACGCTCCTGAATACATGGAAGGCGCATTCGGCGCATTCAAGGCCGGCCTCGTTCCCGTCAATACCAACTATCGCTATCTAGATGACGAGCTTGCCTACCTGTGGCAGAACGCTGACGCCGTTGCCGTGATCTTTCATGGGTGTTTCACCGAGCGCGTTGCAGCAGTTCGCGAGCGAGTTCCCCAAGTGCGCGACTGGCTCTGGGTAGATGACGGCAGCGGCGAAATCCCCGAATGGGCAACTGCTTATGAGTCAGTGGTGACAGTGCCGACCGAGCGCGTGGTGCCTGCCTGGGGTAGATCAGGCGATGACATTTTGATGATTTATACGGGAGGCACGACTGGCATGCCGAAGGGCGTGATGTGGAGGCAAGATGACCTCATTCGAGCCGTCATCTCTGTCAGCAACCCGCTCTTCAACGAGGATCCCGAAACAATCGGTTTTACTGCAGCAATTGACTCCCTAGAGGCTCCCGGTATGCCCGGGATGCCAGCATGCCCACTCATGCACGGCACTGGTTGGTTCACCGCGAACTTGTACCTGACCGCCGGTGGATCGCTCGTGTTACTCGAGGATCGGCACCTAGACATTGAGGAGCTTCTCGACACCATTCAGCGGGAGAAGGTTGGGGCCCTGACCATCGTCGGAGATGCATTTGCCAAACCGATTTTGCGGGTCCTGGATGCTCAGCCCGATCGCTGGGATCTCTCGAGCCTGTTCCTGATCACCTCTTCTGGGGTCATGTGGTCCGAGGGTTCCAAGCAGGGCCTGCTCAAGCACAATCCCAATATGTTCCTGATCGATTCGTTTTCAAGTTCCGAGGCGATCGGCCTAGGGCAGTCCGTGTCATCTTCCGGTGCGGAAGAAAAGACTGCTCACTTTTCGCTCGGAAATGGAGCACAGGTCATCAGCGATGACGGCCACGCAGTTCAGGCGGGTTCCGGTGAGCGCGGACGAGTTGCCGTACCAGGGCATCAGCCATTGGGTTATTACAAGGACCCCGAAAAATCGGCCGCGACCTTCATCGAGTTCGAGGGCGTTCGCTACTCCATGCCCGGCGATTACGCCACGATCGAGGCTGACGGCACCATCACCCTGCTGGGCCGAGGGTCTGTCTGCATCAACACAGGAGGAGAGAAGGTCTTTCCGGAAGAAGTCGAGGAGGCACTCAAGACTCAGGCCCAGGTGCACGATGCAGTCGTAGTGGGAGTACCCGATGAGAAGTTCGGTGAGGCCATCACTGCAGTTGTAGAGATCGCACCAGGCGCAAGTGTTGAGTCCGCCGAACTTATTGAGCATGTCAAGGAACATCTCGCTGCATACAAGGCCCCCAAGACGGTTCTGTTTGTCGACAGCATCGGTCGCGCACCAAATGGCAAGGTGGACTACAAACGCCACAAGCAATATGCGCTCGACCAACTTGGGATTGCCCCCGAATAGGCGGCGAGGTCCGCTCCCCTCTGGCAGTGCTGCAGATTCCTCGGGAAAAAACGAGCCGTAGCTCGGTTCCGATTTCTCCAGAGGCAGCGCTGTCGGTACCTTATGGAGATTCTTTGGAGCACAGCCGTGCCCGATGCAGCAGCAGTGCCTCAACGAGCACTCACTACGAAGACTGAATGAAGGCAACAGATGACTGATCTCGGATTTGACGGACAAGTAGCAATCATCACCGGAGCCGGTGGCGGACTCGGAAAATCACATGCCTTGGAATTGGCCCGACGCGGCGCACGCATCGTGGTCAACGACCTTGGCGGTTCGGTCAATGGGGTTGGAGACAACGCATCGGCTGCACAATTGGTCGTTGATGAGATCATCGCCGCCGGCGGCGAGGCAGTTGCAAACCACGACTCGGTCGCAACCCCAGAGGGCGGCCAAGCCATCGTGCAAACAGCAGTGGATGCATTCGGAACTGTTGACATCGTGATCAACAATGCAGGCATCCTGAAGGACAAGACCTTTCACAATCTCACACCCGATTTGCTTGAGCCTGTCATTGCCGTGCACCTGCTCGGCGCCTTTTACGTCACGCAGCCTGCATGGCTCATCATGCGAGAAAAAGGTTATGGCCGCGTGGTCAACACCAGTTCGAACTCTGGACTGCTCGGCAACTTTGGCCAGTCCAACTATGGAGCCGCAAAGCTCGGCATTGTTGGGTTCACTCGCGTGCTTGCCAACGAAGGCAAGTCCAAAGGCATCAAGGTCAACGCCATTGCTCCGGTTGCTAAGACCCGCATGACCGAAGACTTGCTCGGCCCACTCGGCGACAAGCTCGAGCCCGCAGAAGTAACACCAACCGTTGTCTACTTGGCACACGAGGAATGCCCCGTGTCTGGCGAGGTCTACTCCGTTGCTGGCGGCGTTGTCGCTCGCTACTTCATCGGTCTGACCCCAGGCTGGTACGGCGAAGGCCATAGCGTTGAAGACGTTCGTGATCACTTCGATGAGATCCGTGACGAAACCGGCTACATCGTGCCCGAAGACCCCTCAGGCGAGCTGCAGAAGCTGCTCAAGACGCTCAGCAGTTGAGCTGACCCAGCAGCTGAACTCTCCCAAAAGCTCAACTTGCTCAGTAGCGGCTACGGCTCGGATGGGCTCGGGGGAAGGTCCCCTGTTTCTTCGGCCGCCAACGTCCTATCTGGTGACTTGATCTGATCAACCTGGCCGGCAACGTCCACCTGAACCATCTTGCCGGTTCGCAGGTCGAGTACTTCTTTTTCGGATGAGTACTTGAGCTTCATTCGCAGCACTCGAAGTTCGACGAGGTAGTACACGGGTAGCGACACAGCGAAGGCAGCGGCGATGAGGATGGGAGTCCTGATGAGTTGCACCTTGAGTGAGGCATCCGTGCCTCCCATGATTGCGAAAATGAATATGTAGGGCAGCGCATGCCAGATGTACAGCGTGTAGCTCAGCCGACCGAGCCAACGGAATTGTGGCAGCGACCAGAACCTGCTCAGCCACCAATCGCTCAGACGAACTAGACAAACCAGAATCAGCGCAAAAGCCAGCGCTCCCAAGGTGTGGCCAAATCGGAACCAATACATGGTCTCGAGCATTTGCGGACGAGTGAACTCCTCGGGCCCTGCAGGCAGATAATCGACATACGGGCCACCTAGTTTGCGCACCAGTCCGCTTGACAGATTGAGCATCACGAACCACACGACTAGCCCCACCGTGCCTGCAAACAGAAATACCTTGCGCCACCGAACTAGGCGTTCCTCTGTGAGGTAGGCGTTGAAGGTAGCCATGCCCACTCCCAGCATGAGTGCATCTGGCCGCTGCAGCAGAGCCATGCGCACACCCGAGATCATGGTCACATCGTCTTGATAGAACCCCGTATAGGCATACCAGCGGGCAATTCCAATACCAACAAAGAACACACCCATCAGCACGCCGAGTTGCTTGATCCAATGCTTCTTCACGCAGATCAAGACCGTGCCGGCAATCACTGCATAGAACCACTCCTCGACCGAGAGCGTCCACAGGTGCCACATGACTCTGTTGCCTTGGATATCTGGCCGAATCACGGCAAGACCATTCGGGAAGAACAAGTGATACACGTAGAGCACTGCTGCGGCTGCGTCCTGGCCCACATAACGAAGACTCAGTGGTTTGAACCCAATGAGCGTGCAGACTGTCGAAATGACTAGCCAGACACCGACGAACAGCCATAGCGAGGGCAGTAGTCGGATGCCTCTGCGTGAATAGAACTTTTTCAGGCTGATGGTTCCGGTCGTGCGCGTTTCTTGGAGCAGCAAGGTGGTAATCAAGAAACCGCTGAGCACAAAAAAGGTGTCCACAATGGTCACCCAGGACTCCACGTACTCAAAGAGCGCATGCCCGATCAGCACCATGCATATGCCAATGCCCCGGATGCCGTCGAACCCGCCAACGAGACCCAACTTGGGTGCCTTGGTAACAAATGCCGCTGACTTGGGCGTGCTGTCGACCTGCGTGTTACTCACCTCGGGGCTGCCCATCTAAGTCAGGGCTGTCTTCCCCCGGACTGTATGCCTCGGGACTGTATTCATCGGGACTGTATTCATCGGGGTCCTCAACGGCCTCGGCGCTGAAGGTTCCCTTGCCCAGTGAGCGTGCGGCCTCTACCGACATCATCTTGCCGGTGTTGAGGTCGAGCACTTCCTTTTCGGAAGCAAAGCGCAATTTAACGCGCAACATCCGCTGTTCAACTCCGTAGTAGATCGGCAGAGAGGCCACAATCGCAATGACAGCAAGAACGGGGGCACGCCATTTCTGACCCAAAAATGCGTCTGCGCCAAGGGCCTCGAGTATCACAAAGTAGAAGAACGTGTGCCATACGTAAACGGTGTACGACATCCGACCCAAGAACCTGAGTGGCTTCCATGACAGGGCACGGTTTGCCCACCACTCACCACAGCGAGCCATTGCCAGCAGCGCCGGCATGAACGCAACTGCTGTCAAAGTGTGGCCGTACTGAACCCAGACATGGCCGTTGTAGAGCACCCCTTTGGGAACCGCCATCGGCACGTACGGGTACGGCACGCCGAACTTGCCGGTGAGGTCAAAGAGGAACTTGGATGACATCAGCATGCTCACCGAGCCAAATATCAGCCCAACAAGTCCGACCCTTGGTAGCCACTTATGCCAGGCAGCGGGCAGCGGGTTCGGGAGCTTGGCATTGAACACGGCCAAGCCCACACCCCACATCAAGGAGTCATAGCGAGACAGCCACAACAAGCTCAGGCCGCGAGCAGGAATACTTGAGTTGGTGGGCACTCCCCCATTCCAAGGTCCGGTGTGGCCCGTCCAGCGCTGCCAGCCAATCCACGTCGCAAGAATGCAGAGTCCGACGGCAAGTTGCGTCATCCAGCGGCGCTTCAAACACACCAGCACCGTGATTGCAATTACTAGGTAGAACTGTTCCTCAACTGCGAGCGACCAGAACTGATCAATCGAGCGATGAGAAGCAGCAACGGGGTCGACGTACGCGAGACCTACCGGAAACACCAGGTTGTAGACGTACGTCACCGCTGCGGCCGCATCTTGAAGAACAAAGATCAGGCGCTCGCGATCGAACAGCAAACAAAAAAGAATCCACGCCAGGATGCAGAGATAGGCCGATGGCAAGAGGCGCACCACGCGCCGCGCATAGAATTTGCGCATGTTGATGCCCTCCTGATCGCGGAACTCCTGCATCAGCAGGGTCACAATCAAGAAGGCGCTCATCACAAAGAACACGTCGATGATTCCTGCAAAGGAGGGCGACAAGTCTGAGTAGGCATGGTTCAGCAGAACCATCAGAATTCCGATGCCTCGCACTCCATCGAATCCGCCGACGAAGCCCAGTCTCGGTGCCCGAGATACAAACCCCGATGGCGCTGCCCCTTGCATCGTCATCGGTTGAGATTACCTGAGTATTTTGATTTCCGATGACTGCTCAACGACTAGCTCGCGAGTTCTGGTCACTTCTGCGCTCACACAATCCCAATCCTGGGGCCTAGCATTGAAAACATGAACGATCATGCTGCGCTGCCACAAGCAGTTGACCCTTTGGATTTCTTGGCAACTGACTCGCTTCTGACCGAGACCGAAACCATGCTCCGCGATACCGTCAGGCAGTTTGTCCGCAATCGGATCCTGCCCGAGGTGGGCGAATGGTTTGATCAGGGCATATTCCCAAAGGAGATGGCCAAAGAGTTCGGATCGCTCGGGCTTCTCGGGATGCACCTCGAGGGCTACGGCTGCGCTGGCACTTCAGCCACGGCCTATGGCTTGGCCTGCACCGAACTCGAGGCCGGCGACTCAGGTGCCCGAAGCTTTGTCTCTGTTCAAGGCTCACTAGCGATGTTTCCCATTCACGCGTTTGGTTCCGAGGATCAGAAGCAGCAGTGGTTGCCGGGCATGGCCACTGGCGAGTTCATTGGGTGCTTCGGCTTGACCGAACCGGACTCTGGGTCTGATCCCTCCTCGATGCGCACGCATGCACGTAAAGACTCCTCTGGGGATTGGATTCTCAACGGAGCCAAGATGTGGATTACCAATGGCTCGATTGCCGACGTTGCTGTGATCTGGGCAACCACCGACCCAGAAGGCCCTGACAAAGGAGCGGTTCGAGGCTTCCTAGTACCTACCGACTCGCAGGGTTTCTCTGCCCCCCTCATTCACCGCAAGGTTTCGCTGCGCGCCTCGGTGACTTCTGAACTGATACTGCAAGATGTGCGCCTACCTGCAGATTCAGTACTGCCAGAGGTCTCTGGCATGCGGGGACCACTCTCTTGTCTCAACGAGGCGCGTTTTGGAATCTCCTTTGGAGCCGTCGGCGCTGCTCGGGCCTGTTACGAGGCCGCATTGGAATACTCACTCAACCGAGTTCAATTCAATCAGCCAATTGCTGGCTTTCAGCTGACACAGAAGAAGCTGGTGGACATGATGGTCAAGGTGCAACACGCCATGTTGCTAGCCATTCACCTGGGGCGCATGAAAGATGCAGGAACCCTCGCCACACCACAGATCAGCTTTGGCAAGATGGACAACGTGCGAACTGCGTTAGAGGTTGCCCGAGAAGCCCGAAGCATTCTTGGTGCCAACGGCATCACAACCGAGTACCCGGTGATTCGCCATATGAACAATCTGGAATCGGTCTACACCTATGAGGGTACGAACGAGATCCACACGTTGATTCTAGGAAACGCCATCACGGGGATCGCAGCGTTTAGCTAGAGCCCAGCTCGGGCTGGCACGGCTGATGACACTGTCTGCGAGACAGTCTCTCCACGCGGCCTGCTCACTCTCTTGCCCATTCCGCCGTTGACGTATCGGCTGCATCGGCTGCAGCCTCAACGGCTGCACCTCTATGTAAAACGGTGGCACCCAACACTGCGGCACACAACGCGAGCAACCCGACGGCCACCATCGTGGTCTGGAACGAGTTCAGATACGACTCCTTGGCTACCGAGAGCGTTTGCTCTGCGAGTCGGCTCACCGGGTCTTTGCCCGTTCGGACATAGATTCCAAGGGAGTCCAACGCAGTACCTGTTCGACTCGGAGGGACTCCTGACTCTCGAAGACGTGTCACCACTCCACCCGTAGTCAGCTTGTCCACCATCACCGTGGATAATGCCAAGCCCATTGCGTATGCAATTTGGCCAATCGTGGTCCGTGATGAGGTGACTGGACCGTAGAAGGATGAAAACTTGCCGGAGGCTGCCTTGACGATGAGCCCGCCGTAAGGAATCGAAGCCATGGTTGCACCAAAGCCAAGGAGTAACAGTGCAGGCAAGAGGGCGAGGTAGCCAGACCCTGGATGGTGGAGCAGCGTGGCGAAGCCGCCAAGAGCACACAGAAGCCCACCGACTAAAATCACCGTGCTGTTTCGCAGCCCGTTGGTGATGAGTCGTCCAGTCAGGAGTGCTGCGAGGATTCCGACGAGCAAGAAGGGAAGGGTGCCTGCCGAGACCTTCATTGGAGACAACCCGCTCACGTACTGCCACAGATTGGAGAATTGCAGAACGGTTGAGCTCTGCGTGAAGTTGTAGACAAATCCAGCAGACATGGCCCCCAGGAACAGTGGGTTGAGTAGGACTGCAACCGGGAAGAACGGGCTCTCCACTCGCTGCTCAGCGATCACGAATGCTCCAAGCAGCGCAACTCCCGCCGTGGTCGGCACCCAAAACAGCGGGTCGCTCACCCCCTGAGACATGTGACTCATGCCCACGAGTACTCCCACAATGCCGAGCGCAAGTAGAACTTGGCCGAGCAGATCCGTCGGTCCACCCGTTAGTCGGGCAGTTGCTGGCAGCAGCACAGTGGCCAGCAGCATCGACAGAGCGCATGTAGCCGGCACAATGAGAAACGCAGCGCGCCATTCAATTGATGCCAGCGCCCCGCCAAGCAGACTCAATGTAACGAGCACTACCGAGCCACTGGCCGAGTAGAGGCCCAGCGCTGCGGGAA
>CANJEC010000069.1 GCA_947473395.1 Actinomycetota bacterium
CTTCAGGACCCACAGATTGACGGTCCCCAAGTTCTCATTCCTGGTTCGGAGTTTTTGCTCTCTGGTCTTGGGCGGATCTTGTTTCTGGTCGGCCTCATCACTCTTGCTGTGCTGCTTCTGCTGGCCTTGCGCCGAAAAAAGCTGGGGCGCAAGGTGCCCTTAGTCTGCGCCTCGACGCTGCTGCTGATTGGCCTTGTTCTGGCTGTCATGTACCGACCGCCGCCGTTTTTCGTTCCCGAGTTTCCGGCGCTTCCCCGCTTACTTCCTGCCGAGTCGTTATTTTACCGGCCGGTTACTGACCTGCCAGTTGCTGCTCAGAGCGACCAATGGATTGCATCGCAAAAGGGCCTGGAATTGAGTGCCGGGTTTCGCGGCACGGTGACCGATGGGGTTGCTTTTGGCTTGCCATTCAATCTGGTGGACGCTCAGACGGCAGTGAAGACAGTGGAACTAACTCAGTACCCTGCAGCTTCATTCGCTGGGCCGTACCCGATTACAGACCCTGCCTATATCGAGGGAATGCCCACCTATCACTTTGATCAGCACTACCTAGCGGTCGACCTGCAGAAGCGCCAAGCTTGGGAACTCATCGCTATCCGTTCTTGGTTTGGACACTGGCAGGCGGGGGCAGGAGCAACCTGGAGCATGAACTCGTTGGAGTATCCAACAGGGTCGACCATTGCCGCTCGCATGCCCCTACTACCGGGCACGATCACTTTTGCAGAGGTTGAAGCAGGGCAGATTGAGCACGCGATTTTGGGTTCCACTGCTATCTCAGCTCCTGGCAAGTTTCTCTGGCCGGCCAGAGGCGGTGACGGAGTTTCTGCTGACCCGAACGCACCACCAATGGGATCTTGGTTGCGCCTCAAGGCTGATGCTGACCTGAGCGGTCTGGCTCCCCAAGCCAAGATCGTTGCTCTAGCTGCACAAAAATATGGCGTCATCTTGTCTGACACAGGTCCAGGCTTCAAGCTTCGCGGCACGGTCGATGGGCGCTGGAACGATGCTGATCTAGCTAGCTTGGGACAGCTCACGGCAGATGATTTCGAGGTAGTCGACCCGTCCTCGGTCATGGTCTCCAAGGATTCTTTGGCAATCAAGCAGCCGTAACGTGCGCACCCCCATTGAACAGCTCTCTGGGTTGTCTCGGAGGAGTCTCAGGATTGTCTCAGCAAGTTCAGACGGCTCGGTAAGTTCTGGGCAAGACTGACGGACATGAACACGCTGAAGAAGGTTTCTAGCGGGAGTCTGGCTTTGGTCTTAGCTGGGGTGATGATGCTTTCCTTGCTACCGGGGTGCAGCGCCAACCCACAAGAAGTAACTGCGCAGATGACCTCCGGGATGCGTCCCGAACCTGCGCCCAGCGATGAATTTGGGGGCGGGGGCGAATCGGGTGATCTCGGCGACTTGGGCGATCTGGGCGATCTGGGCGACTTGGGCGACTTGGGTAACCAGTTGCAGGATTTCGCAGCGGGGCTTGGCGATCTGAGTAACTGTGCAAGCTTGGGTCTTGCTTACAGCCAACTGATTGCCGTTGCCTACACCTCTGATAACGCCGATGCAGAAATTGATCAGGTACTTGGCGAATTGCAGTCAAAGGCGCCCGAGGATCTTCAAGACGAACTTGAGTTGGTGGCCCAGACTCTGAAAGATGCCGCCGGCGGGGACTTTCTTGAATCCACGAATGCACTCAGTGACCCCGAGTTCGTGAAAGCAAACGAGGCCATCATCACTTGGATCAGCACGGAGTGCGGCGGCTGAGCTAGTTCAGCGGAACTGGCCCGGTACAACGTCAACGGCTGAGACAACCCTGTTGTAGAACGACAAACTTGTTATAAAACCGCGTTTTGACGAAATGCGGTCTGCGAACAGGCCTGCAAGGACCTAGGGCTTGGGCGGTTGGTTCCACTCAATCCATCCACCGCCTGTGCGGCCATCGGCATGAGTCACCTTTGCCATGGCCCTCGGAAAGCGCGCCTCTCGGCCATCGGGATGCACCAAGAGCACAGGTGAAAACGCGATTGGCTCAAACTGAACATCGAACTGCCCAAAACGAGTTCGAGTGCCCGTAGGCATACCCTCTCGTCCCTCTTCGATGTCAATCTGCACCTGATCGCTCTCGGCGAACTCATCTGACCCGGCCGGAAGCTCGTAGCCCACACCCCACTCGCTCTTGGGAGAGAATCCGCCTGCGCTATGCCAACGCTCGCCATCTTCTAAACGGCCCGCAGTCCAGCTCCAAGGCATGGCCCACCAGTCGCGAGCGGCACCCCACGAGTGATCACGCTGACCCCAGCCCTCAAACTCGATGCGCTCATCGCCAACAAGGATCTGCCCTTGCACGCGGCACGGAATCTCGTACCTTGGCGTGACTGGCGGCCACTGATAAGCAGCGCGATCAGTGATGAAGTCCAGCTCAAATCCAAAGGGAACAACCTCACCACGAGGATCGTGATACACCTCTGCGGGGTCATCAAGGGACAATCCAAAGGCCTCTAAGTTGATCGACATGTGCTCATTTGGCACCTCAATCACATGATCGGCCCAGAGCCCCTCATGTCGCAGCTCAAGCGAACTTGCAGACTTGGGCATGGCAACCTCATGCTCAATCACCGTCACGAGGGGACGGTCAGGGCCAACTAAACAAGCCCAGTACCAGACTCGGTTCAAGTTGGGGTAAAAGCCGATTCGAGCGTACCCACCCAATGTCAGATCATCATTGAACCAGTCCATGTAATAGGACTCATTCCACAATTCCGTCGAGTCAGGAAGATGGCGATGTTCGTCTCGAGGATCAGGAGTACTCATCTGCAGAGTTTGTCAGGTGTGGCTGCCAGACGCTGCTCCGATCTGCCAAGCCGCCTGCATACAGAGCAACCGCTTTGGGGTAACTAGGATGGCAAGGTGGCGCAGTACTTGAGCGAAGAATGGTTAGACCAAGCAACGACGGCCCTAGCGGCCGATCCGGCAATAGCAACAGCTACTGCCGAATCTGAGCTGATCATCTTGTACGAGGTAACGGGTTCACCCACAGGCAAAACCACATACAGCATCCAAATGGATCACGGCCAAACCTCGCTTCGGGTTGGGCCCGCAAAGGATGCCCAGGTGAGCTTTGGAATGGACTACGACACCGCTGCTGCCATTGCTCAGGGTGAGCTTTCGGCCCAGGCCGCCTTTATGCAGGGTCGCCTGAAATTGGGTGGCGATGTCTCTGTCTTGATCCGCCAACATGCATGCATTGACGGGTTGTCTGACGCCCTTGCTCCCCTTCGCGACGCCACGACCTACTAGTTCGCGCCCGGCCGCTGCAGTTGCCCTGCTGCCTCGTTTCGAATGACCTCGACCAGACTCTGACGCGAAACCTGATCGCTGAAGTAGCGGCTGTGATTCGACACTGGATTACCACTGCCGGCCTGGCCGTCAACAAGGCGTGTAGCCCCAAAATCTGGATCAGCTACATCCCAGCCCAGCAGAGATCTGCCAGACACTGCCGTAGCAATTGGGTCAACACCCTGTTCGATGCTGAATACCGTATCGGCAGAGCCCGCTCCAGATCGAAGCCGGAACTGTTCAACGTGGGGGCGATACGAGCCAGGGCTTCCGGCCAGAACTAGCCGATCGGCATCTAGGCCCGCGCCCGTGCCGGCAGCCACCGATGCCAAGTAGGCACCCAAACTGTGACCGATCACTGTGATGTCTTGTGCACCCGAGCGGCGAAGAGAGGCAACAAAACTCTGCAAGGCCACAGCCCCCGCTAGGGCAGAACTCTGCGAGAACACCCCTGCGCTGAACCCGGCCTGCAGCAGGTTGTTCGGCGGGTCATAGCCAAGCCATTGAATGGCTGCAGTATCGGATTGACCCCGCTGCAGCCTTGCTGCGGGCAGATTCCTTGGGTGTGCAAAATCATTCGGATCCGTCGATACGCCAGGGACCACAACAGTCACGTGTTGGGCCAGGTGAAGCTGACCAAAGACCTCGGCCACATGGCCGCCTCCGCTCGTATCAAAGAACAGAAACTGCCGCTGCTCCCCTGCCAAAGATTCCAGCCAGCCCACCTTCTTATCGATCTCTTGCAGCGGGTCGAAAGGCAAAAACCTGATCCCAGAAAGCAAACCCCCAACCACTGACATGCTCAGCCAATCGGCCCGTTGAGCTCGCAGCAACTGCAGCTCTGTGGCAATAGCTTGGCGATGAGCCTGATAGAGATTCTGCAACGCCGCCTGCGAGGCCGCTCGAGAGCTCGCCTGCGCGGCCGCCTGCAACATTGGCTGCAACGTTGGCTGCAACGTTGACTGCGAGGCTGCTCGCGAAGTGGTCGCTCCGCTTGCGCTCGACTGGATTTCACTGCTGCTCGCTAAGCGTTGCTGCTGGGCTTGTCCTCGTATCTGCTCGGCACCAGATCTGAGCGCTGCTGCTACCTGCCGCAGGGATGGCTCATGGGACCGTCGCCACTCGGAGCTGAAACTGACCGCGGCAGGGCCAGTCCAGCAGGTATCACGGACCTGCCCAGCGAGCAGCCTGCTCACCCGATCCAAGCGGCCAGCTACAGCCACCAAGTTTGCCGAATACTGCTCCAACTCATCTGGGTCTGCACCAAGTACCGGTTCGGGTGCGCTGCTCGACACAGTCCCAAGCTAGGAATCGGGACGCGACAGATCAATGGGGAACGCTCCCCTCTGCGCAGCCCGCTAGATCAGGCCCTAGATCAGGCCCTAGATCAGGCCAAGCTCTCGCACTGCGTCGCGTTCCTCGATCAGTTCGCCCACCGAGGCATCAATGCGGCCACGAGAGAACTCGTCAATTTCGAGGCCCTGAAGAATCTCGTAGTTGCCGTCCTTGCAGATGCAAGGGAACGAACTCATCAGACCTTCGGGCACCCCATAGGACCCATCAGAGGGAACTGCCATCGAGACCCAGTCACCCTCGGGTGTTCCGAGATGCCAGTCGTGGATGTGCTCAATGGCCGCGTTTGCAGCTGATGCAGCCGAAGAGAATCCGCGAGCCTCAATCACGGCTGCGCCACGCTTGGCAACAGTGGGAATGAAATCGGTCTCGATCCAAGCCTGATCATCAATCATTGCTGCCGCATTGCGTCCGGCAACCTCGGCGTGGAACAAGTCGGGGTACTGCGTGGTGGAGTGATTTCCCCAGATGGTCATCCGGCGGATATCGGTCACGGGTGCATGCACCTTTGCCGAGAGTTGGGCGATGGCACGGTTGTGATCAAGTCGGGTCATTGCTGTAAATCGTCCAGGCTCAAGGCCCGCAGCATTACTCTGAGCAATCAGCGAGTTGGTATTGGCAGGGTTTCCAACCACGAGGACCTTGACGTCCTTCAAGGCCGAGCGACCAAGTGCTGCACCCTGAGGCTTAAAGATGCCGCCGTTTGCAGTGAGCAAGTCCGAGCGCTCCATCCCCGCTTTACGAGGCATGGCACCGACTAGCAGGGCAGCACCGACATCGCCGAATGCAACATCAGGATCATCTGTTTGAACAATCTCTTCAAGCAGAGGGAATGCACCATCCTCAAGTTCCATGGCAACACCCTTGAGTGCTCCGAGCGCCGGAGTGATTTCCAACATCTGCAGAATGACTGGCTGATCCTCGCCCAACATTGCGCCGCTGGCGATACGGAAAAGCAGTGAATAACCGATCTGTCCGGCTGCGCCAGTAACGGCTACACGGATTGGAGTCTTTGCCACAGGGGTTCCTTGCAGGTAGGCGGTCGAACAAGATCGACCGATTCGAGGGACTGCATTCGCGACAACTGAGCGAAGGCGTAGATGAGGCTAGCGACCAGAGCGCGCCGAAACGAAACGCAGCGTGAAAAACCCCCAAAATGTGACTGTCTAGTAGGTACTCAGCCGGCCCGGGTATTGCCGATCCATGACTCGTACAGTCCGCCGTAAACGCCGCCTACTGCGACAAGTTCTTGATGGGTGCCGATCTGCACAATTCGGCCGTCATCAACAACGATGACCAAATCCGCAGCCTCGGCAGTGGACAGGCGGTGCGCAATACTCACCGTGGTCCGTCCTTCGGACAGTTTGGCTAACGCGTGCGAAAGTGCTCGCTCAGTCTCTGGGTCAACCGCCGAGGTGGCCTCATCCAGAATCAGCAGCCCGGGGTCTGCGAGCTGCGCACGGGCAAGAGCTACGAGTTGGCGTTCACCCACCGACAGAGCGTCACCGCGCTCTCCCACCTGGGTAGCTAAGCCCTCGGGCATGCTCTTGACCCACCAGTCCAGATCGAGCGAGGCAAACGCCCGTTGGACGTCCTCATCAGTTGCTTCTGGCCGACCGAATCGCACGTTTTCCAGAATCGTGGTTTCGAACAAGAAGCCGTCTTGGGCAACTAACCGCACTGCGCGAGCTCTGGAGTCGTGCGAGACCTGCCGCAGATCAATTCCGTCAAGCAGGATTTGTCCGTCTGTTGGGTCAGCAAGTCGAGCCAGAAGCTTGGCGAACGAGGTTTTGCCCGATCCTGTCTCTCCGACGATCGCAGCGTTGACTCCCGCTGATAGCTGCAAATCGATTCCGTGCAGAACCGGGTGACCCGGCTCGTATTCAAACTTCACTCCAACGGCAGACACAGCTAGAGCACCAGCGGGCAACTCAATGCCGGGGACTGGCTCAACAACGTCGATGGGCTCATCAAGCAGATTCAAGACTTTGCGCCAACCAGCAAGCGCCGTTTGGGTTTGATCAAGCACCTCGCCAATCTCTGCCACGGGCTGCACAACCATATTGGCAAGAAACACCACTGCAATCAGCGTGCCGGCCTGCAAGCCCCAACCTGGGCCCCACCAGACTCCAACGCCCACAATTGCGGCCAGCGTCAGGCCGCTAAAGATGTCCGAAATCGGGAACATGATCGCAAAGAAGAAGCGTGCCTTGAGCTGCGCTCGGTACTGCCGGTCAATGGCTCCATGCAGGCGCTTACGCGCCGCGGGTGCATCTGCATAGGCACGAATCACGCGAATTCCCATGACCGTCTCAGAGATCTCGGTGAGGGTGTCCGAGACTCGAGAACGCAGAGCGTCATAAGACTGCAGCTGCCGGCGCTGCACCGTCTTGAGGATGGGAATGATGGGAATCAGCACCAGCACTGTCAAAATTGCGAGCTGCCAGCTGTAGAGCGCAATCACCCCGACGGCCACCACAATGATGGTCAGGTTCACAATCCACGACACAGCACCCCAAGATGCAAACTGCGCAAGCGTCTCTATATCGGAGGTCACTCTGGCCACCATGATTCCGCGACGCGACTCATTGTGATTGGCAACGCTCAGCTTGTGCACATGAGAAAACGCACGAGTTCGCAAGCCGTAAATCACATTCTCGGCCGTGACCATCAAACGCATATAGGTGAACCTGTTGAGTACGGCAAACCCCACCATTGCAATCGCGGCAACTGCGCATGTGGTGAGCACAAAGCTCCAGTCGGGGTCGCCATTGTTGATTCCCTTATCAAGAATCTGCTGAATCGAGATCGGGATAATCATCCGTCCAACGGCCATGACCAGAGCCATACCGATCGACACGCCCAAACCGACTTTGAGTTCCGGTGTCGCTGCGATCCCAGCCTTGAGCACCTCGAGGGCTTTTACCTCGGCCGGGTCGAGTTCATCGCCAGGCAAATTACTCACCACGTTCATTCGGTCACCTCATCCGGAGCATCTGGGTGGACCGGGTCGACCGGGTGGTGCATTGCCGCGCCCCAGGTTGCGTCGACTTCTAGATCGGCATCTTCTGCAAAGTGCCCGTCATGATCTTGAAGTTCTTCAGACTCGTACGCAGTTACCAGCGCTGCGTACTCTGGGTCTGCCAAGAGTTCTTGGTGTGTTCCTTCACCGCGAATTCTTCCGTCCTCAAGGTGCACAATTTTGTCAGCCAGCAAAATGGTGGATAAGCGATGCGCCACAATCAGCATCGTGGTGTCGCTGTTGCGAAGCCCCGCCAAAATTTGGGCCTCAATCACGGGATCAACCGCCGAGGTTGCATCATCGAGCAGGAGCACCCGCGGTTCGCCAGCTAAGGCCCGCGCTAGGGCTACCCGCTGGCGCTGACCGCCAGAAAGGGTCACTCCACGCTCACCAAGGATTGTGTCTTGAGCCCTGGGGAGCTTGGCCACGAACTTTCCTGCACGGGAACGATCAAGCGCATCGTCGAGCTGTTCTTGAGTCAACTCACGCCCCATGGAGACGTTGTCAGAAATGCTCGAGGCAAATAAGAAACTCTCTTGAAACGCAACCGAGACTGCGGAACGCAGTTCATCAGGGTTGAGCTGCTCTATGGGAACGCCCCCGAGCAGTATCTGCCCCGAGCTGGGCTCATCGAGACGCATCATGAGATTTGTCAGGGTTGACCTGCCCGAGCCGGTTGAACCAACTAGGGCCACGGTTTGGCCGGCTGGCGCAGTAAACGTCACACCGGACAACACAGACGTCTCGCCGTACTCAAACGAGACTGAACTCATCTCCACAGCTAGCGGACCATCTGGCAATGCAGATGTACTTGCCTCGTCGGTGCTGCCTGAGGCACTCACCTCTGCCTGCGCCGCAGCGTCAACTGGCTCATCAAGAAGTGCGTCCACACGCTCAATCGAAACCACCGAGCGTGGCATGGACTCAAACATGAACCCAACGATTCGCATGGGGAAGGCCAGCCAGCCAAACAACGCAACCGCCTGAACAAGCTGGCCCACGGTGGCCTCACCGTGATCAACCTGCCACGACCCCACCAGCAACAGCGCAATGATTCCGAGGTTGGGGAGAAGATCAATGAGCGGCTGAAACACCGAGGTCATGTTCGCTACAACGAGCCGATCGGTGCGCAGTTGGTTCGCGGCTGCCTGAAAGCGCAGGTCCTCATCACCTTCACGGCCCAGAGTCTTGACAACCAATGCTCCGTCAAAACTCTCGTGCGCAATCGAGGAGACCTGACCAAGGCGGGCCTGCACCTGCGCCGCTGGCTCATTCACCTTGTTGGTGTAATAGCGACTCAGAAACGCAAGAGCCGGAAACAGCACTAATGCAACGAGCGCAAAAGAAGGGTCCGCAGTAAACAGACTGACTAGCGATATTGCTGCAAGCGCAATAACACCCACCGAAAACGGCAGCGGCATGAGCAACTGTGTGCCAGTGGTGATGTCGACATCGGCGTTGGCAAGAAGTTCACCCGTGGGGTGACGCCGATAGGCAGACATCGGCATGACGAGTAGGCGGTCAGTCACCTCGGCTCGCAAGGTGGCCTGGGCGCGGGTTTCGGTCAGAGACCCAAACCAACGGCGGATCACCACCGACATCCCGCGAAGCAAGGAAATGATGAACAGGGCCGCAACGGCCATCCAGACAGTCGAGGCCGAGACTCCACCCTCGAAGGCAGGCTCAATGACCTCGTCTGTAATGCGACCCAAAATATAGGTAGCCCCAACGACTAAAAGGGCCCAACTCACTCCGCCTAAGAGCGACATAAAGAACGAGGATGGGTGCATGCGCACAAATCTGGCAATGAGTTTCAGACCCTGACGAGTAGGCGATGGGGCCTTCTGGTCAGGGTCTGAGTCACTCACTTGCGGAATCTCGTCCTCGGGGGGTGCCTCAGAAGAGTGAGAGAGTGCTGTCACCCGGGGAGCTGCAACGACTTC
>CANJEC010000070.1 GCA_947473395.1 Actinomycetota bacterium
GGCAGGATTCGAACCTGCGCACACGCCTCCGGAGGGCGATGCTCTATCCCCTGAGCTACGAGGGCCTTGCGAGTAGGCCACCTAGGTGGTCCACAATGAGTTACGAGAACTCAGGGACCGGACGTTACCATTCGCTAGCAGCCACCCCATCGCTGGGGCTAGCAACGACCAGTTCAGACAACCAACTTACCCAAGGTAACCATGCGCATTGTGATCACTACTGCTCTTGCTTCTGCTCTTGCAGAGCTTGGAATCGACTCACCTGACGAGATTCATTTGGAGCAACCAGCGCGCCGCGACCATGGGGACTTCTCTTCAAATATTGCTCTTACTTCTGCAAAGAAAGCTGGTACCTCGCCACGAGAACTCGCGCAGCAGTTGGTTGATTCTCTGAATCAGAACCTGCCTCCGCATGTGACTTCGGTCGAGATCGCTGGCCCTGGATTCGTGAACTTTCGACTAGATGACGCATGGCTGCAGGAGTTGATTCCACAGGTCCTCGCTGCTGGGGATTCCTACGGCCGTTCCCAAACCGGGCAGGGGCAGAAGGTCCTGATTGAGTTTGTCTCCTCGAATCCGACTGGGCCTGTCCACGCTGGGCATGCCCGCGGTGCAGTGTTTGGTGACAGTTTGGGTCGCCTACTGAACTACACCGGTTATCAAGTGGAGCGCGAGTTCTACATCAATGATCGTGGAGTTCAGATGCGCACTTTTGCCGCCTCGCTCACTGCTCGCAAGGTTGGCAGCGAACTTCCCGATGGCGGCTACAACGGGCAATACATCAAGGATTGGGCAGAGCAGATGCCTAAAGACGCTGATCCGCTCGAATGGGGCGAACGCCGCGCTCTCGATGATGCCCGCACAGTTCTTGAACGACTGAACGTCCACTTTGATACCTGGTTTTCTGAGCGATCAATGGTGGAGCGGGGTGCAATCCCAACCACGCTTGGCGACCTGCGCGAGCGCGGGGTAGTCGAGGACTCAGAAGGTGCGATCTGGCTGCGCTCAACGGACTACGGCGATGACAAAGACCGCGTCTTAGTCAAGAGCGACGGGGAGTTCACCTATTTGCTTCCCGATATTGCCTATCACCGAGACAAGTTTGATCGGGGGTTCGATCTGCTCATCAACGTGTGGGGAGCGGATCACCATGGCTACGTGGCCCGCATGAAAGCTGCAGTGCAGTCACTTGGCCATGATCCGGCAGACTTGGAAGTGATCATCTCGCAGCTGGTTCGGCTCGAAAAAGATGGCGAAGAAGTGAAGATTTCGAAGCGTTCCGGCAACCTCATCACACTTGAGGACCTCCTTGATGACGTGGGAGTTGACGCCGTGCGCTTGACCTATCTGCTGCAGTCAGTTGACTCGCCTCAGACAGTGGACTTAGACCTGATCGTCGCGCAGTCGAACGAGAACCCAGTCTTTTACGTGCAAATGGCGAATGCCCGTATTCATTCGATCAGCCGGGTCGCAGCGGAGCGCAAGATCCAGCGGGCAGCTGCACAGGATGTGGACCTGAGTGTTCTGGTACATGAGCGCGAACTCGAGATTCTCCGTGCGCTGTACCTGTTACCAGAGGTAGTCGAACTTTCAGCACGAGACCGGGCCCCGCACAAGATCACAACATGGGTGCGTGAGCTGGCCGCTGCGGTGCATGGCTTCTATCACGACTGCCCCGTTCTGTCCGAGGAGACTCCAGATGGCCTTCGCCAAGCAAGGTGGCTCTTGGCCGATGCTGCAGGTAGCGGACTTAGAGTTGGACTAGACCTCTTGGGCGTCACCGCCCCCGAGCAGATGTGAGCCTGTGAGATGACAGAACCAGTGAGTACCCAATCTGATCATCGAAACTCCGCGTTACCCCTTGAGTTGTTGTCCGACACTGCATCTGTTGCAGCTGACGGCGCCCTCTCAATCGGTGGAGTTGACCTTGCCGGCATCGCAGACCGCTTCGGTACGCCCTTGTTTGTGTATGACGAGGCGCATCTTCGGAATCGTTGCCGAGAGGCAATCTCGGTGTTCGGCCCAGGCGGTGCGATCTATGCAACCAAGGCATTTCTGTGTCGGGCAATGGCGCGTCTTGCCTATGAAGAGGGCATGCGCCTTGACGTTGCGACCAGCGGCGAGATGCATGTGGCTTTGCAAGCCGGAGTTCCGGCCGAGGCGTTGGAATTGCATGGCAACAATAAGTCCACCGAAGAGCTCGACCAAGCACTCCAAGCGGGGGTTGGACGGATTGTGGTTGATTCCTTTGATGAGATGACTCGCATCGAATCACTTGTGGCAGATGGCGGCGCGGCTCCCAAGGTGCTCCTGCGAATCAACCCGGGAATTGAAGTGCATACGCACGAACATGTGCAGACGGGGAACCTTGATTCCAAGTTCGGGTTTCCCCTGTCCACAGGTCAAGCAGAGGAAGCCGTCGAGCGTGCTTCAGCGAGCATTGCCATGGACCTTGTTGGCATTCACCTACACATTGGCAGCCAAGTGTTTAGCGTTCAGAACTTCCTGCAGGGGCTCAGCACGGTAGCCCCCTTCGTGGTCGAGTGTGGCCTGCCCGAGCTCGTGGTGGGCGGCGGACTCGGCGTGGCATATGTGCAGGGCGATGATGCTCCCTCGATCACCGAGTGGGGGACTGCAATTCTGAGCAGCTGTCGCGAGCAGGGCATCACCGCTCAGATCAGCGTGGAGCCAGGTCGTGCGATTACTGCATCTGCAGCCCTCACCCTGTACACCGTTGGCACTATCAAATTTATCCCTGGAGTGCGGACCTATGTCTCGGTTGATGGCGGTATGAGTGACAACCCCCGCCCGGTTCTGTATGGCAGCGGCTATGAGACCTTTCTGCCGCGGGCTGCGAACGCCCGCAGGGAGATGCCAATTCGACTAGTTGGAAAGCATTGCGAGTCTGGTGACCTGCTGGTTCGCGAAGGCCGCGTTCCAGCAGATCTTGCGGTAGGTGATCTCATCGCAACGCCAGTAACTGGCGCATACGGGCATTCAATGGGGTCGAACTACAACAAGGTTCTGCGGCCGGCTGTGGTTTTTGTGGCTGACGGTCAGGCTCGTCTTGTGGTGCGCCGCGAGACGCTCGAGGATCTGCTCCTTACAGACGTTGGGTAGGGGTGGGTCCGTTGAATCCGAGACCACAGGCTCAGGGACGAGAGAGCACCCCCGATGAAGGCCCGACTGCGTAGTTCGGGTGAGTCCTGCTGTTGCCGGTAGCCTCAGCACGTGGCAAAAACGGTGAACATCGGAGTGCTTGGTTGCGGCAACGTTGGTGCGGCATTAGTCGAACTTCTTAGGCTGCGCGCAGATGAGATCGAACAACGCACCGGCTTGCGGTTGCAGGTTGCAAAAGTCGCAGTTCGGTCAACCTCAAAAGAGCGCGCGGTTCTGCTCGATCCGGGTGTTCTTACCTTGGATGCTCACAGCGTGGTGGCCGACCCAGACATCGACTTGATTGTCGAGGTGATCGGTGGAATTGAGCCGGCACGAGAATTGATCTCACTGGCTCTTGCATCTGGAAAGGCTGTGGTCACGGCCAACAAAGAACTGCTGGCCAACATCGGAACCGACTTGTTCGCTGAGGCTGACAAGGCCGGGGTGGACCTCCTCTTTGAAGCCGCTGTTGCCGGGGGAGTACCGATTGTCCGGCCACTGCGTGAGTCACTGGTGGGCGAGGACATCACGCGGGTGATGGGAATCGTGAACGGCACCACGAACTACATCCTCACCAAGATGACTGATGATGGATGGGCTTACTCCGCTGCGTTGGCCGAGGCTCAGGGCCTGGGGTATGCAGAGCGCGACCCCACAGCCGATGTCGAAGGATTTGATGCCGGGGCTAAAGCAGCCATCATTGCGACCATTGCCTTTGGTGTGCGCGTTGTTGCTGGTGACGTCTACCACGAGGGGATCTCTGGGGTTACGCAGACGGACATCGAGTTTGCTCGCCGGTTGGGCTACGTGGTCAAACTGCTCGCTATTGCTGAACGCTTTAGCGACGGCACCGTGGCTGTTCGGGTGCATCCCGCTATGGTTCCGAACGAGCACCCGCTTGCCTCGGTTCGAGACAGCTTCAACGCAGTCTTTGTGCAGGGAGCGGCTGTTGGTGACTTGATGTTCTACGGCCGAGGAGCGGGCGGAAACCCAACTGCTTCTGCAGTACTTGGAGATGTTGTGGACGCTGCTGCAAACCTGCTGAAGGGCACCCACGCAAGTAATGGCAGCTTTGCCAAGGCAAATCTTCGTCCGGTAGATGAACTGGTGTCACCTTTCTACGTCAACCTCGAAGTGAGCGACGAACCCGGGGTTCTAGCCGCTGTTGCCGGCGTATTCGGTGACCATCGGGTGTCGATCCACTCCATGGAGCAAGAAGTCCTCGAGCAACAGCCCAACAGGGGTGCAGCCCGACTGATCTTTATTACCCATGCGGCACGAGAAGCAGACGTGCGAGCTACCTTGCACGAGCTCAACGCTTTGGATTCGGTGACCTCAGTAGGGTCCGTGCTGCGAGTTATCGGCACCGACTAGGAGACTTGTCATGAAGTATGTATCAACAAGGGGATCTGCACCCGAGCTGGGATTTGCCGACGCCTTGCTGGCAGGACTTGCTCTTGATGGCGGGCTGTACCTGCCCGAATTTTGGCCAGCGCTTCCAGCACTAGAGCAACTCCGAGGACGCAGCTACTCAGAAATCGCCGTTGAAGTGATGTGGCCATTTGTTCAGGGTGATATTCCCCGAGACGTCTTTGAGCGCATTGTTCAGGACAGCTATGCAGGCTTTGCCTCCGAGCAGGTCTGCCCTCTTGTGCCCCTAGGAACTACGGCTGCAGGTGCTGATCTGTACTTGTTGGAGCTCTTCCATGGCCCGACTTTGGCGTTCAAAGACGTTGCATTGCAGCTGGTGGGCCGACTGTTTGATTACGTGTTGACCCAACGCGATGAGCGCATCTGCATTCTTGCTGCAACCTCGGGTGACACTGGGTCTGCTGCAATTGACGCAGTTCGAGATCGCGAGCGGATCGACATCTGCATACTCTTCCCCGAGGGGCGAGTCTCTGACGTTCAGCGGCGTCAGATGACCACGGTCGTAGCAAGCAACGTGCACGCGGTCGCGGTAGAGGGCACCTTTGATGATTGTCAAGACTTAGTCAAGGCCGCGTTCGGCGACTCAACATTTCGTGATGAGGTGCACCTTGGAGCAGTGAACTCAATCAATTGGGCGCGAGTCATGGCTCAAATTGTCTATTACGTAGTTGCCTACCTTGAAGCTACTGACAGCAGCGAGGCTGGCGATGAATCTCTGGGGGCAAAGAGCGTTGCTCAAGCCGGAGAAGTGACCTTCTGTGTGCCGACGGGAAACTTCGGCAACATTCTTGCTGGGTGGGCTGCCAAACAGATGGGCCTGCCAATTGACCGTCTTGTTGTGGCCTCAAATCGCAATGACATACTCACGCGATTTTTTACTACGGGACACATGGAGATCCAAGGAGTGGTGCCAACCTCGAGCCCCTCGATGGATATTCAAGTGAGTTCAAATCTGGAGCGGTTACTGTTCGAGGTACTGGACCGGGACGGGCAGGCAGTAGCGGAGTTCATGGCAGCATTTCGTGCCGATGGATCGGTCTCGATTCCGGCTGCGATCTTGGACAAGCTTCGTGCGGAATTCGATGCAGGCAGCGTTGATGACGAATCTGCTGCAGCGGTAATTCAATCGGTGCATCAACGCACTGCTTTGGTGCTCGATCCGCACTCAGCGGTTGCGGTGGCCCTAGCAGAGCGACTCGGCGGAGAAGAATCGGTTCCCGTGGTTGCGCTGGCAACTGCGCACCCAGCGAAATTTCCCGACGCTGTCGAGGCCGCACTGGGGTTCCGGCCGGAACTACCCGCTCATCTAACTGACTTGTTTGACCGCGTCGAACGAATCGAACATGTGCAGAACACCCTCGAGGCAGTCGAAGCACTGGTTCGGTCGCAGCTCAAATCACGACAGCGCCCATAAACCCGCACACCCCTAGCGGGGGTCGCACGCAATTCGAGACGAGTTTTTTGGGGTCCTTGGCAGGGACCGAACGGCCAGAGGTTTTGCTTGGTCCTGTGGTGAGCAAGAATGCAGCCATGAAGTATGTGATTTGCGTGCCGGATGGCTGTGCCGATGAACCGCACCCTGATTTGGGTGGGCGAACCCCACTTGAGGTTGCCAAGATGCCGGTGTTGAGCGCACTGGCTGCTCGAGGAACAGTAGGGCGTGCTGCTGTGATTCCCGAGGGGATGCCGCCGGGCAGCGATGTCGGCAACCTGTCCTTGTTGGGCTACGACCCCGCAGTGCATCACACTGGTCGCGCACCCATCGAGGCTGCATCGCTCGGCATCCGAATCCGACCCGACCAGGTTGCGTTTCGCTGCAACCTGTCGACCGTGGCAACTGACGCAGATCACCCCGATGGGGTCATGGCTGACTTTGCCGGTGGTCACCCCAACTCCGAGGATGCCGCCGAGGTCATCAAGGCCCTAGATGAGCAACTGGGCTCTGGAGTCGGCGCCGAGGTGAGCTTTCACCCAGGCGTTCAGTACCGCCACATCATGGTGGCACCCGAGTCTTGGGCGGCAGCGGACTGCATCCCACCTCACGACCTCACCGACAGCCCTGCTCAATGGCCAACCGGACCCGCTGGGCAACAGTTGAGTGAACTCATGAAGGCCAGCCGATCTGTGTTGGAGCAGTTCCCACAGGTATCGGCAAACCAAATCTGGCTCTGGGGACAAGGTCATCAGCCAGAACTTCCATCCTTTCAGGACACCTACGGCATCTCTGCCGCCATGGTGACTGCCGTCGATCTAGTTCGAGGTCTTGGAGTCCTAACAGGAATGGATGTGGTTCAAGTCGAGGGCGCAACGGGTTGGTATGACACCAACTACGAGGCAAAGCGTGACGCAGCGATTGCTTCGCTGCAGGGTGACACTGATCTGTTTGTGATCCACATCGAAGCCACTGACGAGGCTGGCCACGCAGGGAATCTGGCAGAGAAAGTCAGGGCACTAGAGAATTGGGATGCACGGGTTCTTGCTGGGTTGATCCCAGCTTTGGATGCCATGGGGGACTGGCGACTCCTGATGTCTCCAGATCATGCGACACCGCTGCTGCTGAAGACTCACACATCGACCACTGTTCCCTACCTGATCGTAGACTCCAAGGTCGACGGGTCCGGTGGTGAGTACAGCGAATCAGGAACGGAGCAGGCTGAGGTAGTCCCGGGCCACGAACTGATGTCGCTGCTGCTTCAACGGACCTGACAGAAGTAAGTTTGCGGGTACAACAGTCTGTTACTAGATTGGGTAGATCTTCGGCAAAGGCTGCAGGGGGATTTTGGAGTTCACCGGCCATCAGGTCGGGTTCTGAGTTCTGAAACCGCAGGACACTTCACTGAATTCACTCGTCAACTAGTTCTATGACACGGCGTCTGAAGAAGTGTTGAGCGAACTCCCCGAGTTCTGCAGGTACGTGTCGACTACTACGAATTGATCCGGTCCTCGCCACACTGGCGGGGCGACAGGACCCCAACCCGCAGCAGGTGACTCTTGCCTGATGCCTCAACGAAAAGTGAGTCTGAAGCAGTGAGTGCTGATTCGATAGATCTTGATGGACTAGAGCGAAAAGATCGCTCCGAGCTTGCCGTGATTGCCCAAGCTCTGGGCGGAAAGCCAACAAGCAGGGTAAAAAAAGCTGACATCATCACCATGATTCTGGAGTTGGCTGGAGTGACACCTGATGCAGATGGTGGGACTGACAATTCCCATGATGCAGGTGGCGAGTCGGCAGGTGCACAAGACGCGCCTGATACTTCCGAGACTGGGGATTCCGCTGGCGTGACTACCCAAGACCAGAGTGAGGAGTCTGGCCAGCAGGAGCCAGTAGCGACAACCTCAGGCTCGGGTCGTTCTTCGCAATCTGAGCAGGGTCAGCGAGACCAAAACCCCAGGGGTCAAGCTTCTGATTCTGGTAGTGAACCTGGTCCTCGGCCTCGACGAGAGGCAGCCTCTCGCAGCGAGGCCACAGGCGGGAATGAATCCGCAGGCGCTTCTGCGAGCGAACCCTCTCCTCAGGGGTATTCCAGCAGCACGTCAACCGAAGATGATGCGCAGAACCCAGATGGAGATCCGCGTAGGCGGCGTCGCCGTCGTGGCCGCGACCGTCAAGAAGAAGGCACAGAAGGTTCGCAGCCCTGGGAGGGGGAACTGGTTGATGTTGCGGGCGTGCTTGACCTACGAGACGAGGGCTACGGCTTTTTGCGAGTCAACGGCTTGTTGCCAAGCAGAGAAGACGTCTACGTGTCGGTCAAGCAAACACGCCAGCTTGGTCTGCGTCGCGGTGATTGGCTGACAGGCGCCAGCCGGCCAGCTAATCGTGGTGAGAAGAATCCCGCACTCCTGCGCATCGACGCCGTCAATGGGACCGACCCGGAGTTGGCTCGTGATCGAGTCAACTTTGATGACCTCACCCCTGTGTTCCCCTCAGAGCAGCTTCACTTGGAGCGAGAGGACCACCCCTATGACATGACCTCTCGGATTATCGATCTGATTGCCCCGATCGGCAAAGGGCAGCGCGGACTCATCGTTGCACCCCCCAAGGCTGGCAAGACAACGGTTTTGCAGACGGTGGCTCAAGCCATAGAGCAGAACCATCCCGAGGTTGAACTTATGGTTCTCCTGCTCGATGAGCGTCCAGAAGAGGTCACCGATATGCGGCGGTCGATCGAGGGCGAAGTCATTGCCTCGACGTTTGATCGACCCGCTGAAGAGCACACGCAGGTTGCCGAGTTAGCAATTGAGTGCGCTAAGCGCCGCGTTGAGCAGGGGCAAGACGTTGTGATTCTGTTAGACGGAATCACTCGACTAGCCCGCGCCTACAACTTGGCTGCTCCGAATGGTGGCCGCATCATGAGCGGTGGCCTCGACACTGGAGCGCTCTACCCACCCAAGCGCTTCTTTGGAGCAGCCCGGAATATAGAAGAGGGTGGCTCGCTGACAATTCTCGCAACCGCCCTGGTCGACACCAACTCCAAAATGGACGAGGTCATCTTCGAAGAATTCAAGGGGACCGGCAATATGGAGCTTCGGCTCGATCGTGCTGCCGCAGAGCGGCGGATCTACCCGGCGATTGACGTTGACGGTTCATCCACCCGGCACGAGGAGCTTTTGATCTCAGCCGAGAAGCTGGCTCAGGTTTGGAAACTTCGCCGACTGCTTTCCGGTCTAGCAGCAAGTGGTGAACCTGCGGCTGGGCTGGAATTGGTCGTCGATCGGATGCGAAAATTCCCTACCAATGATGTATTTCTGGCAGAAATCGCCAAGTCATCGCATATCAGCTAGCTGATAATTTTCACCATTGATCGCTCGGGTTCGCCCGGAGGGGTCGAGACAAGCCATACTTGACAGTCTTATCTGGGCCCCGCACGGAAACCGGGGCCTCAACGGAGCGAAGCATGAAACCAGGAATCCATCCCAC
>CANJEC010000071.1 GCA_947473395.1 Actinomycetota bacterium
AAGAAGGATCGATGTCTCAGGTAGTACGCGAAGCGTTGGCAATAGCTATTCAGATCGGCCAGCCGGTCATGCTGTGGGGAGGCCCGGGCGAAGGGAAATCCCGAATGATCGAGCAACTCGCCGAGCAACTCGACCGGCCTTGCGAGGTTGTAGTTGGAAGCGTGCGAGAGGCCTCAGACTTTGTGGGCCTACCAATGCGAGTGGGTGACTCGGTTTCATTTGCACCTCCGCTTTGGGCCACTCGGTGTATTGAACACCCCAACACCGTTGTGTTCTTGGACGAACTCACCACCGCAGCGCCATCGGTTCAGGCGGCGATGCTGCGCGTGATTCTTGAACGCGAAGTTGGCGATCTTCGTCTGCCGCCGACGGTCTCGTTTGTAGCCGCAGCGAACCCACCCGAAGTATCAGCCGGTGGTGACGATCTTGCGCCACCGCTTGCAAACCGGTTCTGCCATCTTGATTGGCAGGCCGACACAGCGCACTGGGTTTCGGGCATGATCCGAGGCTGGCAACCCGAGGATGTCCCACAAGTTCCAAGCAGCTACAGCATTGAGCTTGCGCATTGGAAAGCGATGCTCGCCGGGTTTATCACTGCTCGGCCATCGATCCTTCGAGAAATCCCAACAGACACCGTTAGCCAAGGAAGGGCATGGCCCTCTCCTAGAACCTGGGATCAAGCCCACCGCGTTGCCGCGGCTGCAGATGCTGCAGGTGCTGCGTTTGCGGTGCGATCCGCATTAGTCACTGGCCTAGTCGGGGTTGGTGCCGCAATTGAGTTTCTGCGCTTTGCAAACACCGCAGAACTAGCCGACCCAGAGGAGTTGCTCGCCGAGCCCTCAAGCCTAGTAGCTAGTAGTCGCGTAGACATTCTGCTGGCCTCGCTCGCAGCAGTCACAGCAGCAGTATCAGTGCATTGCACCCTTGAGCGTTGGCAGAGCGCATGGCAAGTTCTCGCCGTTGCGTGTGAGGCTGGCCGAGCCGATGTCGCGGCCGTGGCTTCGGTTGGTCTCATTGAGATGCGCCAACCCGACTGGCCAGCACCTGCTGCCGCAGCAGCCTTCGCCCCGGTACTACGCGCTGCCGAACTCGTCTAAGGCGCCACAAGATGACTGCACCGAGATGACTGCAACCAAAATCAGCGCCACCCGCATCCCACCGCTCTCAGGTGCAGATGCCGAGTTTTTCTCAGCGGCACGCCTCCGGGCAGCCAGGCTTCAGCCCTACTTGGCTTCAGCGGTGTTCTCTCTCGTGCCCGTGGCCCAACCTGGGTACGGCACCTTCGGAGTAGATCGCTGGTGGCGGATCTATCTAGACATGGACCGAGCAAGAGAATGGGGAATTGCGGCCACCGCAGCCGTCATTCTGCACGAGGCGCATCACGTGGTTCGAGACCATCACGCTCGGGCTGATCGAATCAACGTGGAAGCGGATCACGCTCACCTCTGGAATCTTGCGGGTGACGCAGCTATCAACGACGACCTGCTCGAGGATGGTCTCGCGTTGCCCTCGCCGGTCTTACCCAAACACCTTGGCCTGCAAGCTGGGCTACTCGAAGAAACCTACTTTCGCCACCTGCTCGAACAAGAGGAAAAGGATCAGGCTCAGAAATCTTGTGGGTCAGGCTCGGGTGGAACTCCACTCGAGTCCGAGATAAACCAAGAACCCGACGCAGCAGACCCCGCTGGGCCGCAGGGAATAGATCAGGTAGAGGCTCAAGCCATACGCCGCGCCGTGGCACAGGAGGTCGTAGCTGCTCAGGGAACAGCCCAGAACGTATCGCCAGGGCTGGTGCTCTGGGCACACGACCTTCTCAATCCGCAGGTGCCATGGCAAAGCCTGCTGCGCTCAGCACTGGGGTCGAGCGCACGGGCAATCACCTCAAAGCCGCAGCCAGATTGGTCTCGGCCCGACCGGCGTAGCGACTCCCGCCCAGAGTTCCCTCGGGCTGGCTCACGGCACGAGCGCCCCCTAGTTGCTGTGGTGATCGACACCTCCTCCTCAATGTCTCGGCCACTGCTCAACGCAGCAGTCACAGAGATCAATGCCCTGCTGCAGCGACTCGGTGTTCACGAACTCATGGTGGTCGTCTGTGACGCTGCGGCCACTCCCCCTCAGCGAGTGCGCAGAATTGGGGAGCTCGCGTTGAGTGGCGGCGGGGGCACCGATCTTCGAGTCGGAATCGCGGCAGCGGCGGAATGCCGGCCAAGCCCGCAGATCATTGTCGTGCTGACCGATGGCTTCACCCCGTGGCCACAAGAAGCGCCGCCGCGAACAAAGCTCATCGCCATCATCATCGGCAATCACGCCCCACTTCCAGAGGGCCCGGGAATCACCTCGCTTCGGATCAAGGAGCCCCAGTGAGCCTGGATGTTCTTGAACCAGTTCAGATGCTGCAGCACTTGCGCGCAACGGATCACCTTGACGAATGCTGCTCCCCGCAACGGCCATTCGAGGAATGCGAATGGTGTCACTGGGCCTTGTGTACGCCCGAGGCAACTCAACTCATGCAGATTCAAACCGATTGCGCTCAGCTCCTGAGCAGCAAAATTTCACCGAGTGTTGCTTGGGTGATCGCCTGCTCTCAGTTGCTTGAGTCCTTTCAGGACATTGATCTTTCAGAGATTCGAGTGCCCGGCTCACGCGTGCTCGCAGGACATCTACACAGGGACCTGACCGCAGCGCTCGTCCCACTTCGCAAAAAGCTCGCTCAGGCCGTAAGCGAAAACGGACCTGTGGCACAGCGTTGCGCCCAGACTGCTGGTGTACTCACAGCTGCGGCAATCCAACAACCACAGCATGCAGCCCTACTGGCTCAGCTGCCGTCATCGCTCAAGGAGCAGCTAGGCGAGTTGGCCTCTTCACTTTCTTCTCATTTACAGATAGCGGGCATGTTGCCACTCATCGATCACCTGCACTGGCAGGGGCTGCCTTCTCTGGACAGTCAACCCGAGTGGGACCGTCGACCGCGACCTGGCGATGCCGCCGGCCTAAAGAGTCGGCAACTCGCTGGCACCAATCTTGACGCTGGTTCCCTTGAATCCATCGTGGTCGAATCGATGTTCACTCACCTCACCGAGCAACTCGTAGGGATGAGCGAACAGCTACACCATGCCGCACCCCCCGTCACCGTGAGCCGACCCTTATGCCAGGGTCGCTATTCGCAGCGCACCCGCAACATGTTGTTTCGAATCGCAAAAATCGACTGGCATCTGAGCTTTGTCGACACTGGCTACGCAGCCTGTTGGAACACTCGCATTGAGGGTGATCACATGGTCTCGGACCTACCTTGGCAAGTAGCCGTGGCAGTTGAAGCCTGCGAGGCACATGGGCTTGTTAGCGCTTGTTACCAAGACACCCCAGAACGACCAACTGTCCAAATGGTCTCCCTCTAGCGATCAGTAAGTGGTAGTCAGTTGGCATCATGTTGCAGAAATGGCCACCGGGACTACAAGTTGCGCGCAGCTATAAAATCTCTTGGCTTCGCGGCGACCTGATTGCCGCAGTTGTATTGACTGGCCTGCTCATCCCCGCAGGCATGGGCTACGCCGAAGTGGCTGGTCTACCGCCGGTGACCGGGCTCTACGCCACCATCATTCCGCTTCTTGCCTATGCAGTTGTTGGCCCATCGCGCTTGTTGGTTCTTGGTCCAGATTCGGCAGTTGCTCCCATTATCGGTGCGTCCATCCTGCCGCTTGCGGCCGGTGACCCCGCACGCGCAATCGCCCTAGCTGGCCTGCTCGCAATACTCATGGGAGCCATGCTCGTGTTGGGCGGGCTTTTTAAACTCGGCTTCCTAACCGATCTGCTATCCAAGCCAATTCGACTGGGCTATTTGCATGGCATCGCACTGGTCGTCATTGTTGGGCAGATACCTAAAGCGCTCGGCTTCACCATTCAGGCAAACTCGCTCCCTGCTGAAATCCGCGAGATCGTTCAGGGAGTCTTGAGCGGTGAGTCCAACCGTGTAGCCGTATTAGTTGGCCTTTCATCACTCGTGGTCATTGTTGTTCCCAGACTTTTTGCCCCCAAGATTCCAGGTGTGCTCATCGCCGTAGTGGGCTCAATCATTGTGACGGCCTGGTTGGGCCTGAATCAGAAGATTGCCGTAGTCGGAGCACTGCCTACTGGCCTTCCTGCACCGGCTCTTGGCGGCCTTGAGTTCGGCGATGTTGCCAGCTTGATCGCCCCGGCGGCCGGTATTGCTCTGATTGCCTTTGCCGACACTGGAGTGCTGTCGCGGACCTTCGCTGCACGCCGCGGCGAGACCGTAGATGGCAACTCAGAGATGGCCGCAATTGGAATCTCGAACATTGCTAGTGGGCTCTTCGGCGGATTCTCGATCTCTGCAAGCGCATCTCGCACACCCGTTGCAGAAGACGCCGGGGGCAAGACCCAACTCGTGGGCGTAGTTGGAGCTGCACTTGTGCTGCTCTTCATGTTCGTAGCGCCCGGCCTGACTGCGTATCTGCCCTCTGCCACGCTCGCTGTAGTGGTAATCGTGGCTGCCACAGCACTGATTGACCTGCCCGCTGTTCGCAACTTAGCCAGAATGAGTCGACGAGAGACTGCACTATCTGCGGTGACTTTTTTGAGCGTGGCGCTGCTGGGAGTCCTCCAGGGAATCCTGATAGCCATCGGTCTGTCACTGTTGGCTTTTGTTAGCCAAGCCTGGCGGCCGCATCGAACTGAGCTAGTTCGAGTTACCGGCGTCAAGGGCTACCACTCGGTGGAACGACACCCAGAAGGCGAGCGAATCCCCGGACTGGTAATCGCTCGTTTTGATGCTCCGCTGTTCTTTGCGAACGGCGCAATTTTTGATTCGTATGTGCGATCCCTAGTTGATGCAACTCAGGGCAAGGTTCGGTGGGTGGTGATCGCTTCGGAACCAATCACGAGTGTGGACACCACTGCCCTCGACGAGCTGATTGAGTTGGATGATCACCTCGAGAAACACGGGGTTTCGCTTCGCTTTGCAGAGATGAAAGGTCCAGTGAAGGACCAACTCATTCGCTTTGGACTTGGCGAGAGATTCCCACCAGACCATTTCTTTCCAACACTCGGAACTGCAGTCGATGCGTATCTTCTAGAAACAGGAGTGCAGTTCCAAGACTGGGACGACCCAGAACCACCCTTAACCTAGCGACTTGGCCAGAGAAACTAGGCCGTCACGAACTTCCACCAGACGCTGCTGTTTGCATTGGTCACTCCAGCGGTATTGACTGCTCGAACCTGCCAGTAGTAACTCGTTGCCCTCGTCAGAGCGTTCGCTGTTGCAGAACGACTCGTCCCGACCGAGGTCCAGGTTCCGTCACACACAGAGTTGTTGATCTTGTCTAAGCAGACCTCGTAACTCACAGCCCCGGTGCTCGCTCCCCAAGACAGGGTCAGGGTGGTGGCCCGCCCGGTCAAGTTGTTACTCGGGCTGGTCTTGTTGAAGGCCCCGGGCAAAGGCAGCGCCACCGTAGTGAATGTCCACCACACCCCGGCAGAAGCATTGGTTGTGCCACCTGCTGCGCGTGCCCGCACCTGCCACTCATATTTAGTTGAGTTCACAAGTGCAGAGACTGTCGCCGTTCGAGCAGTACCCGTGCTCACCCAGGTCCCGTCACAAGCCGAGTTGATCGTGCGATCCAAGCAGTACTCATACGAAGTAGCCGAGGTGCTCGCACCCCACGAGAGCGCCAGGGTGGTGGCCCGTCCGGTCTGGTTGTTGGTCGGGCTGGTCTTTGCAAAGGCTCCAGGAATCGGCAGCGACACCGTGGTGAATGTCCACCACACACCGGCCGAAGCATCAGTTGTCCCACCGGCATTTCGTGCACGCACTTGCCACTCGTACTTCGTAGAATTCAACAGCGCAGAAACCGTTGCCGTTCGGGCAGTACCCGTGCTCACCCAGGTCCCGTCACACGCAGAGTTGATGGTGGAGTCCAGGCAATACTCGTACGAGGTTGCGCCTGTACTTGCTGCCCAGGACAAGGCCAATGAGACTGCCTGACCGGTTGCCGCTGTAGCTGGACTGGTCTTGGCAAAGGCTACGGGTAACGCAACGGGAGTTGCAGTGGTAAATGAGGACCGCAGCGAAACATTCGCCTCGGCCGAACTGGTACCCAACACTGCACGAACCTGCCATGCATACACGGTGGTTCCGGCAAGGCCACTTACAACTGCAGAGGTTGCTGTTCCCACAGAAGTCCACGTCGTACACGGGGTACTCAGACCCACAACTAGGCAGTACTCGTAGCTCGTTGCGCCAGCGCTTGGCGTCCATTGCAATGTTGTCGAGGTTCCGATGCCGGTTGTTCCCGGCAGTGGTGCAGTCTTCGAGAAAGCACCGAGCGTGCGCGGGCCACCTGCTGAGGCAGCTGTCACTGCCGCAGCCGCATCCAACATTCCTGTCCCGCATAGCGCTGTAGTACATGTACTCCCAGTCGGGAATACCGCCGATGTGGACTGCAGAATTGAGACCATCTCTGATGCTGAGGTCGAGGGTCGAACGGCTTTCACGAGTGCAGCCACGCCGGCCACATGTGGCGTAGCCATGCTGGTTCCTTGATAGCCCACGTATGAATCCGCCGAGGGAGTGGTAAGACCGGCGTTCAAGGTTGAGAGAATCGTGCCCGGTGTCAGCTGCGAGTCACCACCCGGTCCTGCGAGTTCAATGAGAGATCCGTAATTGCTGTAGTAGGCACGGCTTCCTGTTGAGCCAGTAGCTGCAACGGTTATCACCTTGGAACAGTTGGCGGGTTGCGAAGCTGACGCATCAACATTTGAATTACCAGCCGCAACAACCACGGTGGCGCCAATCGCCGTGATGTCGTCGATCGCTGATTGTTGCGTGACGCTACAGGCACCGCTGCCACCCAAACTCAGATTCAGCACCGCTGCCGGGTTGGGATTTGCCGGGACTCCAGTCACTGCAAGGCCTGCAGCCCAACGCATGCCATCGACAATATCGCTGGTGTAGCCACCGCATTTCCCGAGAACTCGAACCGGAAGAATCTTGGAACTTGGTGCAATTCCTGCCACACCCAAACCGTTGTTCGTTGCGGCTGCAATCGTCCCCGCCACGTGCGTGCCGTGCCATGAACTGTTCCCGGTTCCGCAGCCTGCAAAAAAGCCCGAGGCGTTCTCAGTTGAGCTAATCCAATCGCCGGGGTCGCTCGGATTCGCGTCGCGTGCACTGCCGTCATTGCCAATCTGAGCATCGGAAATAAAGTCGTATCCCGGAACGGCCTGCCCCGCTAGATCTGCGTGTGCAGTGATTCCCGTATCGAGCACCGCTACAACTACGTCTGGCGAGCCGGTGGTGATTGTCCATGCTGGCTCCAAATTCGCGCCAACCAAGGTTGAACCGAGCGCTGGGGTCGTAGGTCCAAACAAGTCCCACTGGCTCACATAGGACGGATCCGTCGGAACTGCTGACGGCTTCAGGATCCGGTCCGGTTCGGCATATTCCACTCCGGGCAACGAAGCCCATCGCCTAGCTAGGGCCTCAACACTTCTTCCCGAACGGCGTGCGCCAAGCTTTGACACAATGGCTCCGCCTTGGATGCGGCGCTGCACGCTGACTGCCTCACCGGCTTCACGACTTAACGCCGAGGTATCGGGTGCCGTTCCCGGGCGGTATCGAACAATGATCTGGTCTGTTGCGCGTGTGTCGCCAGCAGAAGCTGCCACTGCTGCAACGGGCACTGCCGGAGCGGGCACTGGGGCGGCCTGAGCGATGGGCGACAGGGCGCCAATCACAACCACCGATATCGCTACCGCAACACTGGTACGCACTCCAGCTAGGTTCACGCGTCCGGACACGGCCGCACCAGACTTAGCTACATCAGACAACACAAAACACTTCTTTCAGTTGGACTCAGATATCGGCACTCCGCTGCACCTATACCAACTATTGAACCACGTTCAGGTCAAAAAAGGCTAGCTGTACGCTCCGCCGAACTTACTCCGCGATCGTTGCTTCCATGTGTCGGTCATGGACCGTCACCGACCGAGGGACAACTGCTGTGACTTCAGGCGGAGAGTCGCTGTCGTCAAGCACATCGATCGCTGCACCAATGCCCATTCGCTTGCCAATCGGCAAAACAATGAGCAGGATCCCGCCGCAGACCCAAAATCCAGCGGCCAGCGAGAACTGATCAGACAAGAGTCCGACAACTTCCTGAGCCACGGGAAACACCAACATGGGAACCATGTGATACGCAGTCAAGATCGATCCGCGTGACTCCTCAGGGGAATGCACCTGCACAAGCGCTGCCAAAACAGAGATATCGATGGCGAAGGCCAGGCCAACCGGAAGTAGCAACAGGACCACGATCATGAACACCCTGCCCGGGCTTGCGTTCATCTTGGTCACGAAGGCCATACCGACTAGGCCAAGCCCTGCAACCATCACACACAGTCTTTGCATCTGCCCCCATTTCACCCGGGTGTGAAAACGCTTGACAGCGACAACAACTACTAAGCCACCGATCACATAAGCAGTCTGCAAAATGGACAGAATCCACGCTCCTGACCCAATCTCGGCTGCCACTGCCGGCAGCGTGACGGTGAAACTGCCACCAACACAAGAGATCATGCAGGCAGCGAATACTGCCCTCAGCCCAGGCTGCGACTTGCGGAGTTGAAGAATCTCGCGGAATTTGCCCTGAGCAACTGCCTGCGGGGCTTTTCCTGTCACGGGCAGAACAGCTAGCACGGGGGCAAAGAAGGTCAGAGCACTAAAAAGGTAGATCCAGGTTGGTCCGAGGGCCGCATAAATAGCCCCACCAAGAAGCAGTCCGATCACCGACGAGATTGCCTTGGCCTTGGTAATAGAAGCGTTGAACTCGGGTACGGCATCTGCAGGGGCCAAGAAACGAGTGACCATTGCACCAGCCGGAGCAGTCAGTCCAGTGATAATGCCGACCAGTAGGTACCACAGCAGAAGGTTTCTTGTAGCAAGCTCGCCCGCGAGCGAGAAGAACACGGGCACAAAGCCAACGATTCCGAGGGCGATACCGCCAGCCACGTACAGCTTTGCAGCGCTGTATTTTCCTGACAGGCTCGTAGCTGCGCCACCCAAGAAAAGAGATGGGACCGAGGACACCACGGTGACCAACGCGCTGATCGCAACCGAGCCAGAATTGGCGTACACCACATACGAGGTAGCCAGCCAAGCCATCGAGCCGCCGAGCCCAGACAAGATCGTTGCTCGGATAAACCACGGTCGGTGCCGAGCAAAATCGTCAAGTACCGCTGCCGATGAGCTCGGCGGTGGCGGCGGCAGTTCAGGCTCCTCCATCTATCTATTTCACCCCGAAAGCGTCTGCATGTGCCAACATGGCACCCAAGAAAGCTTCATTCTAGGTGCTTTCTCAAATCAGGGGAGTCTTGATGCAGAGCAACAACTCACAAA
>CANJEC010000072.1 GCA_947473395.1 Actinomycetota bacterium
CAGATCATGACACCGAGCAGCAGCGCCCGCCGCAACCGAACACGGCGCTCGGTGCCGGCGCGAGCAATCAATGCCGTGCCGAGCAGGAAAGCTGCTGCGAACCACTCGTCCTTGCCGACGTGGCCCATCCAACCGACCGTAGCTGGGAACAACATGATGGCCGCGGTACATGCCACCGCAACCCACGGCCTGAGCCAGCGGGTGAGGATCAAGTGAATCGCAACGATCGTCGACGTCAGCGTCAATAGAAAAATGGCCTCTATTGGAGCGTTGAAGAACCCCCACAGTCCCGCAATCGCAGGGGAGTGCCAATCGTTGTAGACACCCGACACTGCCTGAGCGCACATGTCTAGCGTGTCAGGAACCACTGATCCCGGCAGATAAGCCGCTGCAATGAACGCTCCAAGGCCAAGCAAGATCGCAGCGCGACACAAGCGCCCAGGTGCCAAGCCAACTATGCGCAGCCAGATGACACTCTTTGAGCTAGCGAGCCTTTGGGTGGGCTGCATGAGTTACTGATTTGTTCACGTTGACACTCTTCCTCGGAGTCGCCCAACGGTAACTTTTACTGCACGCAAACCGTGCTTCAGCGGAGACCTACCGGCCTTTCGCAGCCTCACGCTCACCTCGCTCATCAAGGTCTTCGTAGGGAACACCTCAAGAGCGTCGCCACCAGAAGCCGCAACCTCGGCCACTGAGGGCTGGTAGTCGCCCCGACGGGCCCGCGCCCAAACAGATCCAGCAATCGGACGCAGTTCCTCGGGCGTGGTTTTCGCATCGATTTCGGCCAGAATCTCGAGTGCCTGCCCGAGGCGCTCAGAGCCGATCTTTTGTTCGGCACTCACGCAGCGACCCAACCATTCAAAGGTGTCATGCAGGCCGGTGAACGTGCCCGACTCCTCTAGGTCCCAGTGGCGCAACAGATACTCAAGACCATAAATGGTGACGTTGAAGTAATGCGAGGGCACCGCGTGCAGTGGCTGCATGAAAGCAATTTCGATGTAGAGAACACCATCAGGCTTGAGCACCCTACGGATCTCGTCGATAGCCTGCTGTGGATCTGGCACGTGCTCGAGCACCGCTTGGCTCAGAACCGCATCGAGTGTTCCGGTGCGGAACGGTAGACGAAGACCGTCAGCGTAAATATCGGGCAACTCAAAGTGTAGATACTCCAAGTTGTAGACCCGAGAGTCGCCAAAGCGGCGATCGCCGCCGCCGCAGTCGACAGCTACTGCGTCAGGCCCAAGCGCATCCATCAACTCTGCAAACGGTGGTGGAAAGCCGTTCCCCCTGTTGACTGCTTCAAGCGAGGGAAGCGGCGCGTCAGAAGGTAAACGCAGTTCGTCGAACCGGCTCACAACAACTTGGTCACCGGGGTTATGCGGGTTTGGTTCTCCTGTTGCCCGGACCCGCAACTCATGCGCACCATCACGCAGGCCAACGAGGTCGACGAGTACCAACTCGGTCTCAACTCGGAACAACGTCTCTGTCCGGACAAGCTCGTTATCCACATAGAGCTCTGCGATTCCGCACCAGTCATGCGCATAAAAAGAGATTGAAACTCCTACCCCAGAGAACTTAACTACGAGTTCGTGAGGGCCTTCGCCTTCTGTACTCACGCCCTCCCAACCGTGGCGCCAAGTACCAATTTCAGAAACTCGCTGATCGTCGGCTGCAATTGGACAACGCACGTGGCCACCGGGGGTGCGAGCCACTCTTGAGCGTTCTAGGTCAACTGGACGAAAACTGATGTCATAACTCTCGATAATCCCGACAGTTCCGTGAGCACCGCAGCGAAGGTCGGCGTCAACCACCATGCCTTCATGCCGACTGGCTTCATGCACGCTGAGCGGTCCGCCGCAGGTTGGACATGCTAGAACCCGAATCAGGCGGTCTTGTCTCGAGGCAAGGTCTGCCGCTGTGGTCATTTTTTCTCTCCAGAGATTTTAGTATTTGCTGTCTGAGCTGCCTTAGGTTTTGGAGCCTGAATAGCCGGCCAGGCCAAGAGTTCCATCTCGTAAGTGCCACCGTTACGGCGACCAGATGCCACCACTTCGACCTTCGCAAACCCTGCCTCTAGAAGCATCTCGGTCAGGGACTCAGGGGTGTACATCGCAAGGTGATCATCACCGGAGTAGTCCTGCAGACCAAAGATTGCCACTGCAAGTTGATCCATGCTCAGGTTCTCAGTCGCAGCCGAATTCACCAATGCCGAAAGGTCGGGGCAGACCACTCGTAGCTGGCCGGAGGAAGCAAGGAGTTTCTTCCAATAAGGCAGGATGACTGTGCGGAATTCATGGAACCGGAAGTGTTCAACAAGGTGCTGGGAGCAGAGTTCCTCAAGGGATCCGGCTTCAAACGGAAGCTTTCGAACGTCAGCCACCACGTCGATCTCGGGCAGGGCCCTCGCATCAGTGTTGACATAGCCCTTCAGCGGTTTCTCACCTGCACCAAGATTTACTCGGAGCACTCCCCCGTCTCGCTCTCGGAGCGCTTCTAGGCCGCCCTCCGTCAGGATCTTTGGTTCGGGAAGGCCTTCTAAGGGCGGGCCTGCCGGAAGTCGCTCACGGAGATCCATCGCCATGGCCTCTTGTTTGCGAGAAAGCACGTCGAGCCAGGTCGTGAGATTGTCAAAGCCTGAATGCTGCTGTTTCGTCAACTCATCGACGCGTGAGCTCACCATTTCAAACCCGGAGTGCTGTTGTTGTACTAACTCATCGATACGAGCAGCTACGAGTCGTTGAACAGCCATCTGATCAACGAATTGAGCCTGTTTCCCTAGCTGAGCCGAGTCTGTGTCGGCGTTTTCCGTCTGGGCTCGTTCTGAGTCGGCCTGCGCAATCAACAGCAGTTGCGCCTCTATCCGATCCAGCCGTTGAGCGAGTTCGTGCTCGCGCGAGGCTTGACTTGATACTTCGGTAGCCACCCGGCGCAGCGAACCTGCTGCTCGTCGAGCGCGTCGTGCTGGATGCGATGAGTCAGATCCAGATCGCTGATCAGAGGGCGATGAGGCAGAAGTTGGTGCTAGCTCATCGAGCCAGTCAATGGGAATCTCCTTGGCAGCAGCTTCATCACTCAGCGCCAGTTGCCGCAGGAGGTCCTCACGGGTCCGGCCCTCTGCGAGCTGAGCGAGCAATTCGTCAAGGTCGGGGCCGACTCCTCGGCGAAGGATCGCATGGAAGGATTGCTCAAGGAACGCTTGGTTCTCTGAGGCTGCAAGAGCAGCAACCACCTGCTGGCGTACTGCCCGGCTCCAAAGTGGAACGAGCTCAGCCTCCCAACCCGCACCGATCAAGGTGCCTCCGACTCCGGGTGCACCCAAGCCGCGAAGAATCGTGAGTGGTGACCCGCCGCGAGCAAGATGTGCCATCTGCACCTCGAGTTCCCAGTCGAATGGGTCACGGCCGTAACTCAGCAGGTACACCTGGTGAATGAAGTAAGCGTCGCCGCACAACAAGAGTCGAACCACTCCGCCGATCAAGTCAGCCGGGGAGCGGTCTGGGGCGAGAAGGGTGGCCGCTGCTGCGAGGGCATCCGCCTCGTTGAGCGCACCGGCTGCGACGAGCACATCGGCTAGGTCTTTGGGCGCAATACCCGAGGCGGAGGGAGTCCACGAGTCAGCAAGCAGTCCGTAGAGTTCGTCAGTTCTCGCTACGGCATGATCTAGCTGCCAGGTCTGCTCGAACAACTCGCGGCCACGGCGACCCATCTGTTCGCGCTTGTCTGCATCGCCGATCAGCTCAGACAAGGCCACAGACAGCGCTGCTGAGTCATCGATCGGCACCAGAATCCCGTTGTCCTCGACGAGGTCTGACATTCCACCCTCGTCGCAGGCCACGACTGGCTTAGAAAAACTCATGGCCTCGAGAAGCACCAACCCAAATGACTCGTATCGAGAGGGTGCACAGAAGATGTCGCAACCTGCGTACGCTGACCGAACCTCATCATCAGTTAACTCGCCATCGAACTCAACGCGACTCAGCACCGACGGGCGATCGGCATACTGAAGAAGGAATGCCTCCCGGTAGGTTGCGTCCATTTCCGTGCTCGGAGTGTCACGACCGACGATCCGGACCCGTAACTCTGGCCAGAGATCAAGCAACTCAGGAAGAATCTCGAGCAGCAGGTCGATACCTTTCCGACGCTCGAGCCTCCCTACGAACAGAAGCTCAACGGTGCCTTCTTCAGCACGGCTAGCCGCTACAACGCCAAGGCTCGGATCGTCTAGCCCGAAGTGCGCTAGGTGAACTGTGCCCTCGGTTCGCGTCAGCGCCGAACGCTCGGTAGCAGTGCTATTGGCATGAACGAACGGTGCCCGCCGCAGCGTCTCAACCTCGAGTTTGGCCAGCGCTCGAATGTGTTCTTTCTCCTGCCATGAGGGGAGGATCTCAAGTACCTTTTCGATGGTCGTCACCAACGTGGTCACTGTCGGGAACCGTTGGTCAAGCGATGGCAGCAAACCCTCGCAATTCCAGATCGGTGCCGACACCAGATCAACGGGTCGACGCCGGTGTAACCGGTCAACCTCGTGATAGAGCGCAGCGCAGTGCTCAAGATTGAACCGCAGCGGAGAGTTTTCTAGCTCCGGGATGTAGCGATCTTGGATTGGCACTCGGTGGACCCAAACGCCGCGTTCTACGTCTATTCGGTGCGCCGTGTCAGTGCGAGTAACAACATGAACTTCGTGGCCTTCGGCAGCCAAACCGCGTGCAGTGTCAGAGGTAAACCTGCCCACTCCTCCAACATCTGGCGGATACTCTCCCGATACGAAACAGTATCGCCGGCTGTGCTCGCCTGCGACTGTCGGAAATGGCCGAAACTCGCCTTCTGGTTCGCCGACCTCCACCGACTTGCGACTAGCCGCAAGGCCCAAGGTCACTCCCTCAGAGATGCCGCGATGAACCTGCTCAATGTAGGAGTCGATCTGTTCGGGCTGCCCGATTCGCTTCAGTTCACGCCGGCCACCTGCAATGACACCCTTGGCCCAGGTGTCGAGTTCAAGTAGAACTTCTCCCTGCGAGCGTTCAGCACAACCATGCGAAAGTGCGAAGTAGTAGCGGTTCTTGACGATTGGAAATGGGTGGGTCCAAGTCGTTCGGTTGGCCCGAAGGTGGCTGGGCAAGTAGTGGTGATGAACTGCTGCTCCGTCAAGGACCGCTAGGCGATGCCCGCGGTCGATCAGTTGCATGCAGACCTCAACCTCATCTAGGTAGTACTCAATGGTCTCATCGAAGCCGCCGATTTCGACCAGAGCTTCACGGCGAAAGCTGCAGTTCGTGCCCTGCAGGTACATGAAAGGATCAGCGCCCGGGTACATGTACTCGTCGAATGGGCCGACTAGGTCAAAGCGCGGATCCCCAATACGGGAGCATGCCGAGTATCGGTACTGCAATTCAACGCCGGTGTGGTCCCAGACCAAGCCACCGGCACCGGCGACACGCTCATCTTCAAAACCCGCTCGCAGTCCACTCACCCAGTCGGGCTCTGGCACTGCATCGTCGTCGATGAAGGCGACTACATCGCCCGCCGCTGCGCGAATACCTAAGTTGCGAGACTTACCAAGGTGCACCTCGTCGAAGTTGATCACCCTGACCCGATCAGACCAGCCTTCAAGCAACTCGCTGCTGCCATCGGTCGACGGACCGTTCACAACTACTACCTCGAAGTTTTGGTCAATCTGCCGTGTCAGCCCATCAAGTGTGGCGGGCAGACTCGACGCACGGTTGTAAGTGTTGATGACAACACTGAAGGGGAATGAGGTCATGGTCCAACCTGTGTGTGACCAGTCTCGCTCGCTGTTTCCCAGGTGGCGTCCAATTCGACAAACCCCACTCCAATCGGAAGGTTTCCCCGACGGACAGCTAGCGGGTGAGAGCGGTAGTGGCGGTCGTAGGTGTGCTGCACAAACTTGTCGTTAATTCCAATCGTGAACTCGTAGTTCCCGGGAAGAAGCTGAAGTTGGTCCATCTTGATCGCTACCACTCCGTCCCCCTCGATCTTGCCAGTCTCGATACCCGACAGCCGGGTGTTACTCCCCGCAACGGGAGTGTCATTCTCGGTGTGGATCATGTACCCAAACACCGGATCCTCGACTGATCGGTGAGCCCGATACGAGATGTTCACAGTGAGCGGCTCACCGGTGGTTCCCGTCGCGACTACTTCGCCGACGCTGTCCGAGAACCACACGTCATTAATCTCGATGTCTTCACCAAACCACGCCTCGGTCACAGCTGCGGGGTCAACCTCGGTCACAGTTCCTATCTCTGTGGCGGCCTCGGCTGCGGCAACTGCCTCGGCTTGTCGCTCGGCACGTTCGTGTTCATTAACACGCCGAAGATAAGCACTCGCTATGTCTGCTGCAGGCCCTTCCTGCTGGAGTACACCGTGATCAAGCCAGGCTGCGCCGTCACACATGGTTTCGACTGTTGCCATTCCGTGGGTGACCACAACAATGGTCACCCCACGCCTGCGCAAGTCGGCAAGGTGATCAAAGCATTTTCGCTGGAACTCCTCGTCGCCAACGGCAATGACCTCGTCGATAATGAGAATCTCTGGATCAACGTGGATTGCTACAGAAAACCCGAGCCGAACATACATCCCACTCGAATAGATCTTGACTGGGGAGTCAATGAAGTCGCCAATGCCAGCAAACTCAACAATGTCGTCAAAGACCCCATCGATCTGTTTCTTGGACATCCCGAGAATTGTGGCGTTCATGTAGACGTTCTCTCGGCCAGTCAGGTCTGGATGAAATCCAGCTCCGAGTTCTAAGAGCGTCGAGATGCGACCCTGAACCTTGACCGAACCTGTGGTGGGTCGGTAGATCCCAGCGATGCAACGCAGCAGCGTCGATTTGCCGGAGCCGTTGTGTCCAACGAGGGCATACATTGAGCCCTCGGGAATCTCAATTGAGACATCGTCAAGGGCATAAAACTGATCGATTCCAGCGTTGCGATCGCGGCGGGTGATGAGTTCCTTGAGCGAATGGGCACGATCGGTATGTAAACGAAACTTCTTCGACACACCCTCAACAACGATTGCGCTCATCTCACAGCTCCTCAATCACGGTGGGCGCCCAGCGACTGAAGATAATCCAACCACCCACAAGGCTGACAGCGGCAGAGGAGATCATGACGATCCAGCTACCTGGAGTCGGGAAGTCTAGGAAATATGCGACTTGCCGCATGGCTCCAACATAAGAGGTGAGCGGATTGAAGCGCAGAATGGCCTGTGCTGTCGGAGACAGGATGCTCATCTGATACACGATCGGGGTGGCGTAGAAAAGGACCTGCATGGCGATACCCGTCAGATAGAAGACGTCCCTGTAGCGAATGTTCATCAGGCCGAGGACCAGACCGATGCCAAATGCAAAACACGACATCAGCACAAATAGCGGCAGGATGATCAACATGGTGAACGACAGGTTTCCGATGACAGCCATGAAGAAGATCAGGATGCCGCCCTCGAGTAGCGCTTGGATGATCACGGTGATCAGACCAGCGATCATGGGGCATTCCGGCGGGAAATAGGTTCGAGTCAGTAGCCCCCCGGCACCAGAGAACGAAGATATCGCTGTGTTAATGACACCTGAGAATAGGTTCCACATCACTAAGCCACAGAAAAGCCAGAGGGCAAAAACTGTTGACTCCCCATTGCCCGCAACGGGTGCTTGAGCCCCGAAGAAGACACCGAACACAACGGTGTAGACACCGAGTGTGACTGCGGGGTTGATCAATGACCACATCCACCCCAACAAGCTGCGCTTATAACGAGACTTGAGTTCGCGCTGTGCGAGGTTGACGATCAGTGTCCTGTAGGACCAGACCTGTGCGGGGGTGGACAAACGACAGCCTTTTCTTCGAACTCAGGAAAGGGCAAATCTAGCAGGTGTGACTGTGATGCTTGTTGACTCAGCAGTTAAGCGACGCGAAAGGCAAACAGGTTGTTCAACCCCAGTTGAAAGCTGGATTTGTGTGCAGTGACGAATCCTCCAGCGTGAAACACGGGCTCAGTATCGCTTTTGGCATCAAATCCGTAATGCTGATGAATTGAATCATCGACGACGAGCTTTACCTTCTCCAGTACGTCAAGAATCAAGTCCACTTGCTTGGAAGGAATTGTCAGAATGACTAAGCCACCGGGATTCAGCAAATCCTTACATTTCTGAACCACCTTTGGCTGATCCTCTGGAGAGATGTGCTCAAACAACGCCAGCATCGTGATGGCATCGAAGGTGCCAGAGTCTTGGGGCATCTCCGCGGGAAACCACCCAGGAACTAGTTGATAACCAGAAGCGGTTACCACACCTGCTAAATCGGGATCGATGCCGTACCCCTCGGTTAGGCGGCTTCCGAGTTCGCGGAAAAGTCGGCCATCTCTGCAGCCAATGTCCAAAACCCGCGACCCCTGCGGAACAAGGCCGCAGGCTTTATTGATGCGGCGGTCGCGCAATGCATCGTCAAAAAAAGTCACTGGTCACCCTCCTGCGAGTGAGTCTGGGAAGAGTTCCTCGAGCCACACACGGCGTTCGGGAAAGTACACCACTAAGCCGTCGCCGGAGCGCACCAACTCTGCAGAAATCTGCTTACTCTGAAGGTACTGCTCAAACTGCGCTGCACCAGGCGAGCCCTCAGCGAACACCCACGGGCAGTTCCCTAGGTCCTCCGCCTGATCCAAGTACAGCGGATTTCGGTTCTCGTAGGTCGAGATTGAAACAATCTTTCCTTCAGTTTCAAACATCAGTCGATGTCCGCCGGCCCAGTAGTCACCGATTGCACATTTCGCTCCCCTAGCCTCAAGCAACTGTGCTGTGCGAGCTGAAGTTGCCTGCCGAGGCAAATCCACGCTGAGAAGTCCTGCCAGCGCAATGACGGGAAGAAGGGCAATAGCCGCTGCCGCCTGCAAGTCAGAGCGCCATTTAGCTGCAAGCAATAAACCCAGAATCGGTGAAGCAAAGAAGATGTAGCGCAGGTTGGCATAAATCGGGCCTGTGCGAAGAGTGATCACCAAGAACACGATCGGAACTCCGACAGCCAGAACGCTGAGCAGGGACTCGTTAGCGAAGGCGGAACGTCGCGCTACCTGAAAGATCAGGAGGCCAAGAAACAACACAAATGCAACCTTCCAAGCAACTCCGCCTAACCATGCGCCGGTCAGAAGTCCTCCGATGGGAACCCGAAAGCCAAACCA
>CANJEC010000073.1 GCA_947473395.1 Actinomycetota bacterium
CCAGTCAGCCGCGAGCGGTATCTACTGCCAGTGCCGCTGCCTCTTGAAGACATGCCAGAGTGTCACCCATCGCACGCTCGCGGCCGAACTGTTCGACCAGTGAGACTGTGGGGACCAGTGTGTGCGCGGAATCAAATGCTTCGCCCACTACTGCCACTACTGGCACATCAAGACGGTTCGCCAGATCGGTCACGCCGCCTACAACCTTTCCTTGGAATGACTCTGCGTCCAAGAATCCCTCGCCGGTGATCACAAGATCGGCAGACTCAATCAGTTCATCAAGGCCCAAGTAATCGGCAACAAGGTCAAACCCAGAGAGCAGCGAGGCACCAAGGCAGGCCAAACCGCCCGCAAGACCGCCAGCCGCGCCCCCGCCGACCAAGTCGCCAACCTGCACCCCGTAGTCATTCTCATACACCTGCAGCAGGCGTTCGAGTCTGCGTTCCAAGAGCTTCACTTGACTAGGAGTTGCACCCTTCTGCGGCCCAAAGAGCTGCGCTGCTTCAACAAAGCGAACACCAACATCGCAGGCCACGTTGAGTTCAACTCCTCTCAGTCGATGTAGCGGTTCAAGAGCACGCAAAGCACCCAGGCCACCATCCGTAGTTGCTGATCCACCAAGCCCGACCACAATCTTTTTGGCTCCAGCGTCGAGCGCCGCAGAGAGCAGTTCACCGGTCCCAAACGTGGAGGCCGCAATGGCATCGTTGTGTTCGGCCCCGCCCACAAGACCAAGACCCGAGGCGCGCGCCATCTCGATGACTGCGCTTCGCCCAACGAATCGCCAAGCCGCCTCGACTGGATCCCCTAGCGGGCCCGTGACCGTGGTGATTCGATTAGCGCCACCAAGCACCTCGAGGAGTCCCTCTCCACCGTCGGCGAGCGGGCAGGCAATCGCTTCGTGTCCGAGCGCCTGAAGGCCTGCACTCAGTGCAGCAACGGCCTGAGATGCTGAGGCAGTCCCCTTGAACTTGTCTGGCGCCACTAGGACTCGCACGAGTCAAAGCTTAGAACTCCTTGGTCTGGACACCCGCGCCAGACCCAACGCTTGCCGATCTAGGGTGAGCGTGATGTCTGAGAGCCGAGAACGCCCCGTAGTAATCGTGTCCAACCGGGGACCTGTCAGTTACCGAGTTGACCAAGGCGAGCTTGTAGGCATGCGCGGGGCGGGCGGACTGGTCTCTGGACTAGCACCGCTACTCGAGAGCGGTCGGGCAAGTTGGATTGCGGCAGCGCTCAGTCCCGCCGACCGTTCCGCTGTTGCTGCAGGAACAGCCGCGCCAGATGGGCTGGCAGTTCGCCTGCTGAGTCTTGACCCTGTGGACCAAGCTTTGGCCTACGACCTGATCTCGAATCAGACACTTTGGTTTATTCATCACGGACTGTTTGATCTGACGCGATCACCCTCGTATACGGCGCCGTGGTACGAAGCTTGGGACGCGTATCGCCGAATCAATCAAGAATTCGCACGCGCTGTCTGCGAATCTGCTCCTGACGATGCAGCAGTGTTGATCCAGGATTATCACCTGACGCTGATGGCACCCATGCTTGCAGCCGAACGTCCAGACCTATCTACTGTGCACTTCCATCACACGCCCTTTGCAGGCCCTGACATGCTGCGCGTACTACCGCCAGCCGCCAGAGATGAGATGCTGAACTCGCTCAATGCTCACCACGCGTGCGGGTTTCATACCAACGACTGGGCAGAGAACTTCAGCCAAGACCTGCTTCGCTGGTCTGGGGTTGAGAATGATCAACTAGGGACTTCGACCGCAAAGATCTTTGCCTCCTCACTCTCAACTGATGCTGCAGACCTTCGCGCAACTGCAAATTCTGAGCAATGTGAGGAGAACCTTCGAGCGTTGGAAAATGCTCTCGGTGATTCGCAGTTGATCCTGCGAATCGACCGGATGGAATTGTCGAAGAATATTCTTCGCGGATTTCAGGCCTATGACTTGTTGCTACAACAGCGCAGCGACCTGCATGGGCGGGTGGTCTTTCTTGCCTGTTGTTACCCTTCACGAGAAAACGTGCCCGAGTATGCGCTGTACAAAGAACAGGTGGCTGCAGAGGTTGCGATGGTAAATGCCCGCTGGGGTACAGCAGCTTGGCAACCAATCCAGTTCGAGACTGATGACGATTATGTGCGCTCCGTTGCTGCACTCCGCCGCTACGACGTGCTGTTGGTGAACCCAATCCGTGATGGGCTCAACTTGGTTGCCAAAGAAGGCCCACTCATTAATGAGCGCTCGGGCCAACTCGTGCTGTCTACCGAGGCTGGAGCTTGGGCCGAGCTTGGCTCGGCAGCACTCGGGGTCAACCCCTTTGACGTTGAGCAGACGGCACATATGCTCGGAGTTGCCCTTGATAGAAACCCGCAAGAGCGTGCCGCCTGCGCCGCTGAGCTAACCGAGCTAGTAGCCAAACGCAGCCCGATGGACTGGCTAGAAGACCAGCTAGCAGCAGCGCGGTAACTACAGATTCTTGCCGGTGCCCAGAACCGCAGCTTGGATCTCGGACAGCAGGCCGAGCACTGCCGATGGTCCGTCAAGAATCAGATCAGCGCAGCGGAGCAACTCGGCATCGGACTCCTCGCTCTGGGCAAGAATCCTAAACACCTGCAACCCTGAGTCTGCGAGAGTGTCGAGTGCGTCGAAGGCAGGTAGGTCACCCACGTCATCGCCAAGAAAAAGCACGGGCCCCGCAAGCTGATGGACAAGGCTCAGTACGACGGTTCCCTTATCGACATCAATCGGTGGGTGAAGCTCGACGCTCATGCGGGCTGTTCTCGAAACAAGCCCCGAGGTAGCAGCAAGCTCTTGGGCATACTGCTCTACTTGGTCAAAAAGCTGGGGTTGGCCGCGGTAATGCAGGGTGATGGACAAGCCCTTCAGTTCAACGCGCATGCCAGCCGGACCGTTGGTTTTTGCTGTTGAGGCAACCGCTGCGACTCGCTCGGGCCAAGCCACTGCCTCGGGGTGGTCACTGCGCACCCCATGGCGGATCTGCTGCAGTCCATAGAGTCCCACCAGCGTGAGCGCATCAGGCAGACCTGGCTGGTCGGCAGCGCTCTGGTCAGCAGCGGGCTGATCGGCAGCGCTCTGGTCAGCGGCGGTGGGGTCTGCAGGGGTCAGCTGGCCTGAGAGTCGATCAACCAAGAACTCAACCGGGCGGCCAGAGATCACCGCGAGCTCTCCCAGACTGCTTGCTAGATCTTGCAGGACTGGTAACGCCCCCGGGATCGGCACTGCAGCATCAGGGTCGTCAACAATAAGCGAGAGTGTGCCGTCAAAATCGGTGGCAATCAGAGTCGACTCAGGGGAAGCAGCAACGGCTGCTACCACTTGTTCGGCCGTAGCCTTATTCCCTTGATTGGTCAGCATCGTTGACAGGACGGAGCCAGTCGGCAGGAACTGCCGGCTCAGCCCGTAGTCGTCGTGGTCTTGACAGTCGTAGTTGTGATCTTGGTTCCAGCCGATGGGATGGTGCTCGCTGCTGCGCTTCCAGCAGTGGTCGTCACCGTTGAGTTCCCTGAAGAAGAACTACCTGAAGAAGAACTGCCGGCAACGGTGGTCGTAGTCGCTCCAGCTGGGGTAATGATTCCCTGAACATCGGGGCCAAGCACGATCACCACGTTGGTATCTGGCGGAACATCTGTGGCTACTTTGCCTAGAACGGTTCCGGTAGGCAGCGGCTGCACCGCTCCGATGCTGAGCAACTTAGCGATCGCCTTGGCGTCACCCTCGTAACCGGGTGCGTAGTACACGGTGGTGGTCTGGACTTGAGCCGCTGCAGTCTTGGCTGCGATGTTGGGGTATCCGGCTAATCCTAGAAAGTTTGCAGCAGTGGCTGCGTAGCCGCTCAGACCCGCACCGTTCAGTACAACTATCTTGAGCGTGGCTGGCGCGACAGAGGTTGAGGGAGTGGTCGTGGTGGGTACTGCCGGCTCGGTGGTAGTGGTCTTGTTGCTACCTTCGCCAATTTTCACATCCTGCGAATCAGTCTGAAAGCCCACACCTCCACCCTTCAGGAGAAGGATGAATCCGAGCGCGACGGCAACTCCAACCAGGATGAGTCCTCGTGAAGCGGGATTCGGGCCTTGGGGTGATGGTCGCGATGGACGCGGACGCTGCGTCGTAGTCATCCCATAACCTTAGTCCTGCGGCCCGCGCGGTACGCGGTGATCCTCATTTGAGGCCGATCTTCAGGTGAGGCTGGTCTTTAAACGACAGGGTCAAAATCGATCAAAGCCGACTTCAGGCCAAAGACAAACGAGTTCGGCATCTCTACTACCGAACCTGGAACCACTCGGAGTTGGTCGACTCGTTTGAGCAGCTCCTCGAACATGACCCGAATCTCTAGACGGGCCAACGAGGCGCCCAAACAGAAGTGAGTACCGAAGCCGAAGGCAATGTGATTATTTGGGTGGCGGGTCACGTCTAGTTCTTCGGGGTGATCGAACTGCGAGGGGTCACGATTTGCCGAGGAGTACATCAATACCAACTGGTCCCCCGCTTTGATGGCCTGACCGGCAATCTCCGTGTCCTCAACAGCGACTCGACACATGTTGTGAATTGGCGTCACAAATCGGATGAATTCCTCGACTGCGACTGTCAGGTTTGCACCCGACTTCAGCAATTCCCATTGCTCGGGCCTCGCTGCCAACTCCAACAGGGTGCGAGCAATCACGGTTCTTGTGGTTTCTGCCCCGCCGTCAAGTAGCAACAGCGAGTCAGAGATCACTTCCTCCACGCCAAACGGGCAACCTGGCACTTCTGCTGTGGTCCAGACCGTCATGACATCATCAGCAGGGTTGAGTTTTTTGGCCTCATAGAGTTCAGCCGCCGCAGCTGCGAAGTCCATCACTGCAGCGATGTTGTCCTCTTGGTGATACCCCGGACCACCGCCGAGTGTGATTGTGCGCTCTGACCAATCCATCAGCTTGGGCCACATGTCTTCACTGAATCCCAGAAGCAGGCCAATCATCTCGGCTGGCAACGGGGCAGCAATCTCACTGATGATCTCGACTGAGCCGCCATGTCCAAAGGCTTGGTCCAAGAGGCTAACGACTACCTGCCGAACGTGGTCTTCCCAAGTTGCAACTGCCTTCGGCGTGAAGCGACGAGCAACCAAGCTGCGACGCATCTGATGGACGGGATCATCCAAGCCGATGATGGCAGGATCGGCAGGAATGTTGGGCCGATAGCCTCCCTTGTTCTGATCTGAGTTAATGAAGAGCGCCTTCTGTTTCTCTATTTCAACGATGTCCGCATGTCGCGAAATGCCCCAGAGTTCGTTGGTGGAGTCCCAATACACCGGAGCCTGCTCACGCATCCACGCATAGGTGGAGTACGGATCGTTCACATAAAAATCGCCATCCAACAGGTCAATCGATCGCGCTTCGGTCATGGGAACAGATTGGCATAAAAGGAGCCGGCCGCACTCAGCAGCAATTCGCTCTACAGTCTCTTTTGCGCCACAAAGGAGGCCACTGATGCCTAAATCAAGGTCACACTTATCACGAACAAAATCTCTGGTTGCCGCAGTTGTAGTTCTCGCTGCTGGCACGGGGCTTGTCAGTTGCAGCAATTCAGATGAGGACTCGGCCGCGACCACTTCGACTGCTGCGCCTTCAACTACGACAGGTAGCAGTTCTTCTAGCGAGCCAGAAGTTGCGGTCAACGTTGGAGTCAATGTCAAGGTTGCTTCCACTGGAGCGGGTGAGGTGCTCTCGGATGGTCAGGGCCGGGTGTTTTACATCTACACACCGGACGGTACGGGTGTTGCTACCTGCGTGGATGGCTGCGCAACCGCATGGCCTCCTGTACTGACCGAGGGCGGAGTAGTTGCTGATGCTGCAGTGTCAAAGCTCAAGCTGGGATCCACGGGGCAGGGAGCCTCGGAGCAACTCACGATCGAAGGCCAGCCTGTGTACTTCTTTGCAAGTGATACCGAGCCAGGTTCAGCATCCGGTCAGGCCGCCGGCGGCAAGTGGTTTGTGCTCAATACCGATGGCGTGGCAGTTCAGCCCTAAAGCCGATTTAGGCAGGCACTGATTTAGGCAGGCACCTATTTACGCAGGCACGGCCCGGATCACAATGTTGTCTGCATAGGTGCGGCGACTCTTGCTGAATGATCCTCCGCAGGTCACCAGCGTGAGGACAGGGTCTCCATCTGGCCTAAACAACTCGGCGGCGGGCAGTTCGCCTTTTTCGACTTGGAAGCGTTCAGTCACGATAAAGCGATGCACTGCACCGGCATCATCGGTGACGAGCACCTCGGCACCGATGGGCAATGAGTTCAGCTTGAGGAACACACCAGGTTTTTTGTTGTAGTCAACATGCGCAGCAATCACTGCTGAGCCTTGGGGTTGGCCGGGGCGCTTCCCATATTGATACCAGCCAGCCTCGGAGGCACCGGGAAGCCCCATTGAGCCATCCTTTTCAAGGCCCACCTGCACCACCGGGGAGTTCACTCCTAGCTCTGGAATTGCAATCTGAATCGGTACCCCTACCTCGGCTACTGCTACTTGGGCAGGTGCCGCAGGCAGTGCGTTGAGATCTGCCGCAGAGTCGCCCGCGTCTTGGGCTGCGGCCAACGCCCGAGAAGTTGATGCCGAGATGACTGATTGACCTTCAAGATCAACTCTTGGCTCACCTGCTTCGCCCAGAAACCATGCAGGCCCAACCAGAAGGATCACTGCAAAGGACAACACAAGGAGCACTCGAGCCTGACGGACTTTCATGAGCACCTCCTGGAATGAGTTGGGGGAGGGGCAAGCGCCCCTCCCCCAATACAGGTCATCTGATTCGAAGCGGATTCAGAAACGATTGGTTCGTTCAGTCGCTGCGTCGTGAGCGGGCGAGAACAACCGAGGAGGTTCCGATGCCCAAGATGGCGATTCCTGCAACGAGGGCCAACAGGAGTCCTGTGGTTCCAGAGCTTGCAGCGATGCCTGAGTTACCGGCGCTGACGCCATTTGGTGAAGCGGGCTTGGTGATGACTGCATCAATGACATGTACCACGCCATTTGAAGCCACGATGTCTGCAGTCACCACGGTTGCGCCGCCGATAACCAACTTTTCGCCTACGAGTTCAACGCTCACTGGTCCGCCAAGTGTTTCTACGGTGCCACCAGCGGCTGCGATTGCAGCCTTTGAGTCAACGGCGCCAGACATCACGTGGAGCTTCAGGATCTTTGCAAGGTCTCCCGTAGGGTCTGCCAGCAAGGTGTCAAGCGTTCCGGCCGGCAGGGCTGCAAAGGCTGCGTTTGTTGGCGCAAACACCGTAAACGGACCTGGACCCGAGAGTGTCTCGACAAGACCAGCAGCAGTAACTGCGGTGACGAGCGTTGACAGTTCAGGGTTGCCCTGAGCAATCTGCACGATATTTTCGGTGGCATCGCTTTGTGCTCCAGCAGCGCTGCTGAAGCCTCCGATGACTACGGCCACTGCCGCAAGAGTGACAAACAACGATTTACGCATGATTCTCCAATGATGATTGGGGGTCAAAGTTGGCCCCCCGGGTTTGAACTACAACGATTTACAAGCGTGATTCGCCAGATGTAGCGCTCACGGATGCAGATTGTTGAAGGAGTTTCGCAAATTCCTGCCGAGAATCAACCTCACCAAAGGTGAAAATCTGGTTTGAGTTGCTCCATATTGGTGTCGGGACTGAGGAAATGCCCGTACCTTTGGGAAGAATCCCAACTAGGAGCCTGCTCGTGAGTCCCAAACAATCTGCATCGAGTTCTGCAGAATCAGCTCGAATCTTGGTGGCTGATGACGATCGAGCCATTCGCGAGTCCCTTGAGCGCGTGCTTGGCCTTGAGCACTATCAGGTCACCACCGTGGCAGATGGGGCAGCGGCGCTTGAGTCTGCTCGCTCATCACCAGTTGACCTCATTGTTCTGGACCTGATGATGCCCTCGGTAGATGGGTTGACAGTTTGTCGAGTACTCCGCAGCGAAAAAGACCGCACGCCGATTCTGATGTTGACTGCCAGAACAGAGACCTCTGATCGGGTTGCTGGGTTAGATGCGGGGGCGGATGATTATCTTGCGAAACCGTTTGATCCGGCCGAACTGATGGCCAGAGTGCGCGCCCTGCTCCGCAGATCTCTCCCGGTGGAGGATGGCTCAGACAACTCAGGCGGCACGAACGGCAACTCCAGTGGCAGTGGCCGCAACTCTGCATCTGTGTTGACTGTTGAGGACTTGCGGCTGGATTCAGCGGCCCGAAGATGCTGGCGAGGAGACAACGAACTTGAGCTCTCTAAGACCGAGTTCGATCTTCTCGAACTGCTGATGTTCAACACTGGCATCGTGCTCTCTCGCTCGCATATTTACGAAGAGATCTGGGACTATGACTTTGGCCCAGACTCTAAGAACCTGGCGGTGTACATCAGTTACTTACGACGCAAGGTGGACGACGGCCAAGAGGTCGCGCTCATCCAGACCGTTCGCGGTGTCGGCTACACGCTGCGCCGACCATGAGCTTGCGAATCAAGATTGTTCTGGCACTTGTGGCGCTGTCCGCGACAGCCACGATGGCAATCGGGTTCTTCAGTTACCGGACCACGGCCAAAGTCCTGAGTGAGCAAATCGATCAGTCGCTAGTGGCAACTGCAAACCGACTGTCACAGCCTCGCAACGACCGCAATCGGCCAGATGACAAGTCTGGTCAGCCTCCGAGTCGGGGCGATCTGCCAATTCAGGCCATTCAGGGCAGGTCCCTCAACGAGATCGCTGGCAACATCGATTCCGCTGCCCAACTCATCCGAAGCGATGGTGTTGTGCTTGGCACCCAAGGGCTGTCCGGATCTGTAACCCTTCCGGTGGATGACACTGATCTAGCAATCGCATCCTCGAGTAGTGCCGAGTCCGCATTCCGCACCGTGACCATCGAGCCTGGCAACTACCGAATGCTCACCGCAGGCAATGGCAGGGGTCGGGGTGCGCTTCAAGTAGCAAGATCGCTAGCCGAGAACGAGGCACTGCTCGCCACGCTGCGCGCTCGCATTGTGCTTGCAGCTGCGTTTGTCATGGCGATTGCTGCGGCGCTCGGGTGGATCATTGCTCGTCAAGTGACTCTTCGGTTAGTGCGACTGACCTCGGCTGCGGAACGCGTGACAGAAACGGGTTCGCTCGA
>CANJEC010000074.1 GCA_947473395.1 Actinomycetota bacterium
GGCTAGTAGCAAGAAATTCAAGCCGTACACCCGAAGCACATCGCTTCGCCGGTATCCGCATCGCCTCAGGTCAGTTGACTGCGCAACGAAATACGGCACCGCCGCAAGCATGGCCAGAGGGCTCACAAGCTGGCTGTTGTAGGGATAGATGAGCAGCAAGATAAGCCCAAAGCTTGCCCAGGCAATTGAAGCCAAGTAGTTCAAACGCAAGAAGCCTTCGCGCGCAGCGCGCAAACCGATCTGAGACCGGCGCAGCCTGAACAGTTCTCGGAACTTCGGTATCACCAGCAGTCCGCCGTTTGCCCAGCGCTGACGTTGCACGCACAGCGAACCGAAATCTGGGGGAGTTGCGCTGTAGCTCAAACGCTCCGGGAAGTTGTAGAGCTTCCATCCTTGGATGCAAATATCGATCGTTGATTCCGTATCTTCAATGGGAGTGCGATCCTGCACATATCGACGAATGGGGAGTCCATTCTCGAAATCAAGTTCACAAATCTGATCCAGCGCCTGTTTGCGGAGCACGGCGTTGGCCCCCACCCAGAACGTGGCGGAGTCTCGGGTGAGACCCTGATGCACGATGTGCTGAAGGTCAGTTGTTGCGCCGCTGATGCGTTCGATTCGATTGTTGGCACCCGGATAGGCGCTATAGGGGGTTTGAGAAACAGCAACATCAGAAAATTCGTGCTGTTCCATCAAGTACACAAGACGCAGGCAGTACTCCGGCAGCAGGGTGGAGTCTGCGTCCAAGGTGAGCACATACTCTGGGTCTGGAATCTCTAAGTCGGCGGCCTCGCCGGCAACTTCGATGAGCACCGTGCCTCCTGCCATCTCTTGAGTTTTGAACCGCCGGCCCATCAAGCCGATGTAGCTATTCAGGTTCATGGCCTTGTTGGCCTCATGCGAAAGCGAGGAGTACTGCTTGCGCTCAAAGCTCGATAGTTCCGCCCGGAAGATCCAGGCCAGCCGGCGATGCAATTGCAGCATGCGCCGCGGGCTGAGTTGCGTTTCCGCATCTGCAGCAGTGTTCAGCGCAGTTGCAACCTCGCCCATCTCCATTCCGAGCCGACCGAGCACGCTGTTAGACAAGAACAAGTCAGTGTGGTCGACAATTGGATTATCTAGAGCTTGCTCATGGAACCAGTCGCTGGCCTCGGTATAGAGCTCGGCTAGGTGAGTGATCTGGCGAATTGGGTCGATGGAATTCTCATCATCGGTAGCTGAGTCTTGCCGTTCAAACGCGTCGAGTTCAGCCTCGAACTTGGTGCGTAGGGGGCGAAGGAGTTCTTCGATCTCATGCGGCAAGGCACGCGCTGCTTCAAGCAGTGCTTGTTCCTCAGGGCTAGTTGGGTTCGGCGGATCATCAATGAGCAAAACGATTCGCATAAACGGGTATTCCTGCAGTGCGGTAGAGAGCAGGGTCTGCCGAACAACCCGTGAATCTTCCTTATAAGAGGGGATGATCGCAGTAAGCGTGGGCATCGCCACGGTGAAGTAGTCGTCGATGCTGGCTCGTGGCACACGGTGGTGTTCTTGGATTCTGTACAAGTACCCCAGTCTCGTGACTAGATAGGCCAGAGCAGAGGCTGTGAGCAGCGTTACAACAACGGCGTAGGTGGCAGTATCAATGACGACGCGAATAGATAAAGGGTTCTGAACTACCCGATAGATCTGATCGGTCAGGTAGGCAAAATAGGCCGCGATGGTGATGGCAATGGCGAACCTGGCACCGCTTATTGCACGGCGAGAAGGTGCTTCTGGCACTGCAGGCATCGGCTCGGTGCGCTTATCAGCACCCCATTGCCGCCTGCCCGGGGCCCTAAGTGGTAGCGATCTCTCTGGAGTATCTACCGGACTCTCGGAATCAATGCCGGCGGACATATTGGAATTAGACATGGAAACATCTATACGGGAGAACTTTCGAATTGGCAAGCTAATGCAGATATCTACCTATGGAGTCCCCGGTGAGCCTTCTGTATCTCTATTTGTGAGGATTATGAAACTGTCAGATCTCTAGCAGTACTCAAGAATGGTAGAGATTTGGATGAGAAGTTCGCTTACTAGAGGCCACAAAAAGGCACTAGACGAGAAGATTTTGGAGTTGTAATAGTGGAGTCACCTGAGTCTGGGTCAACCGAGCCCGAGTCAACCGAGCCGGAGCCAACCGCGCCGGAGTCAACCGAGCCGGAGCCAACCGCGCCGGAGTCAACCGAGCCGGAGCCAACCGCGCCTGAGTCAACCGAGCCGCCAAAAACCCCGCGCCGCCGGCTGTCCTTTGTGAGAGTCGTACTTGCCCTTGCCCTTGTGGCAGCTGTGGGCTTCGCAAGTGTGACTTTTGTGAATCGCGCAGTTGATCAATCGGCGAAGGGGAGCCCGACGGCGTGGTTTGCACCGTATGTGGACGCCACGTTGGTTCCCACCTTTCCGTTTGAGAACCCGGTAGAGGGCGGATCCAAAGACGTGGTGCTTGGGTTCATCGTTGCTGATAGAGACGGCGGCTGTGCACCAACCTGGGGCACCTATGTAGACCTTGACGGTGCTGCTACCTCGTTTGACCTTGATCGAAGGATTACTCGTCTTCGAGCAGCGGGGGGTAATGCAATTGTGTCGTTTGGTGGACTGAGCAACTCTGAACTAGCGCTTCGTTGTGATAGCTCCAAGAAGCTTGCAGGTGCATACGCTCAGGTAATAGATCGCTATGAACTCACTTCAGTGGATTTTGACATTGAGGGTGAAGCCTTGTCTGACGAAGCTGCAAACAAACGCCGCGGAGAAGCGCTCAAGCAACTCCAAGATGAGGCCCGCAAGGATGACAGAGAGCTCGCTGTCTGGCTGACGCTGCCTGTGGCACCTCAGGGTCTGACCGAGGCGGGCCTTGCAGCAGTCGAGGCCACGCTTGCTACAGGTGTAAACCTTGCTGGGGTCAATGTGATGACTATGAATTATGGGGCTAGCCGTCCGGACTCAATGTCGATGGCAGAAGCGAATCAGGAGGCACTGCGCTCAACGTACCAACAACTTGATGGTGCCTATGAACGAGCGGGGCAGAAACTGCAACCGGCTGAACTCTGGGGCAAGATCGGCGCAACACCGATGGTAGGTACACAAGACACGACACCCGATCAGTTCACGATTTCAGATGCAGAGTCGCTGATTGCCTTTGCGAAAGTGAACGGCTTGGGGCGCTTGTCGCTCTGGTCGGCAAACCGTGATGGTCCGTGCGGCTCGCAGATGGACGAACTCATTGTGAGCAATACGTGCAGCGGGGTTGAGCAGGAACCGCTCGAGTTCTCTCGGATTCTCAATAACTTAACTGGGCGTGCGATCGGTCAGCCTGCTGGCATCACTTCGACTCCTGAACGTCCGGTGCTCGTAGATGATGCACTCACGAGTCCGTATCCGATATGGCAAGAGAGTCGAATCTACGTTGAGGGTCAAAAGATTGTCTGGCACGGCAACGTGTACGTCGCTAAATGGTGGACCAAAGCGGATCGACCAGATGAGCGGGTCAAGAACCTCTGGGATTCACCGTGGCGCTACCTAGGGCCAGTCATGCCAAATGACCTTCCTGCTCCCAAACCGGACCTACCAAATGGTACGTATCCCGCTTGGAATAAGGCCTCGGTCTATGCCAAGGGAAAGAGAGTTCTCTTTCAGGGGATGGCATACCAGGCAAAGTGGTACACCCAAGGTGACGCGCCGAGTCCAGATCGACCTTGGGAAACCCCGTGGCAACCAGTGTCTGTTGATCTCGCAGGGTCGCTGAAGGATCTTGTGGCGAGCCTTTCCGATTGGAGTGGCGCGATTGCCTACGAAGCGGGGTCACAAATCCGCTATCAAGGTGTTGCCTATGAGGCAACCCGTTGGAATCAGGCTGATGCCCCCGGGAGTAAGAATCTGACCACGGGTTTGCCAACTTGGAAGCCACTTGAAATTGGTAACGGCGATGGAACCGCCGAAACTGCAACGGCCGCGACTCCCACAGTCCCCGCTAGCTGACCCTGCAGCCAGCTTGCCGACTACTCGCCGGCACCTACCGACAGGTTTTCTGTTGGCGAGGTGAGCTTGCCGTCATCGCGCAGGGCAAAGAATTTGCCGCCTCGACTACCCACAAAGATGGAGCCTTCCCACACCGCCGGTGTTGCCTCAAGGCATCCGCCCAGCTTGAGCTCCCACAGCTGTGGTGGCACCACTTTGGTATCAGAGACGTCGTAACCACGCAGTACCCCGTTGCAGTCCCCGTATATCAAGGTGTTCTCTACCGTGACTGGTGATTGCCAGGTTGGGCCGGGCAGTTTGATCGTCCACCGCTCGGCACCAGTTTCGCGGTCAAGCGCAAGCAACTTCCCACCGTTTGTTGCCGCAATGACCACATCTTTATAGAGCGCTGGGCTGGTCCAGAAGCCAGCCGTTGCAGCAACCCGGTCGTCGTATTTCCACACAAGGGGATCATCCGGCTTCTTGGGGTCAAGCTTCATCAACTGACCCACCTCGGCCGACCGCGCGTTACCGCGTTCGTACTCAACTGCCACGTATAAGAACCCCTCGGCATCGATTGCAATGCTGGCATCAGCGTCATCACCCGCCCAGAAGCGAAAGGTCTGCTTTGGCTCTCCCGTACCGGCCACTTGTGGGCCAAGGTCCCAGCCCACAACTAGTCCACCCGAGTTGGCGTAGTACACGGTGTTGCCAGACACGGCCACCGAACCCTCGATAGACATCTCTTTTGCCCGATTCCCGGCAAGGTCACTGATGACTTGCTGATCCCAGCTTGGCGCATTGAACACCAGCTTGGGGTCAACGGTCACTAGGCCGTCGGCTGCGTAGCCCCGATTCAGCTTCACCATATGGAACTGGCTGTTTTCTCCGCCCTCGAGCAAGTAGTCATCAAGAATCAGACCGGAACCATCCCAGTCGTCGTTCCATAGAGTCGGAGATACCGCGGTAGCCGACAGTTTCCAAAGCTCAACGGCCTCGCCCGGTCGGTCTATTGCGAGTGCCCGGTAGTAGCTATCGCGGCTGCCTGAATAGACAATCGGAAAGCCGTTCGGATCCACTGTGACGGAGCCCTTTATGATGTCGCCAGTCTTGAACGGGGGAAGAATATCTTCGCCCGTATTGCCATCCATAAAGTGCACAGCGCCGTCATAGGCCCCGAACACCACCCACAAGCGACCATCGCGATTGAACACTGCCGGCTGGCCAGTCCAACCCATTCCGCACCAAGACTTTGTCACTCCCTTGGAGGAGGAACTCGAGCACATCCCGCCATCTTTGGGGTAGTACCAAGCAACTTTCGGGGCCTTCGGGACGGGGCCCCTGCCGAAATACGAGCGGGTGGGGTTGCCTCGGAACGTAAGGATTCCCGGAACCTCGTCAGACCACATGTGACCCGAGCTTGCGGGGTTCACCAACTGCCCTGATTCGGGCGGAACGGCCACCTGAAGTGGGTCTTTGAGCGCAGATTTCTTGAGTTCAGTTGTCGTGCTTGCGTCTGCGGATTCTGCAGTTGAGGTACTAGTGCTCGTAGCGCCACTCTGAGTTGCATCCTCGTTGCTCTTGCCTCCCGACAGCATGCTGCCAACAACTAGGACAATGAGAAATACTGCAACCAAGCCGCATGCGACAAACAGACGCCGCCGCTGAGCGACCTGCTTTGAGCTTGGTGCCAAGTTCCGGTCACGCTGGAACTGGTAGCCGTCGGGGCTGCCTGCGCCATCGGGGTTATTTGGGTGCTGGGGGTCTGTCATGCTGCACCATCTTCGCCGATAAATCTCCTAGCGATGGTTCATTCTGGCCTCAGCTGGGGGAGCGGAGGCTGCTACTGACGCAGTTCGCCCTCTGCAACTAGGCGATCCAAGGTGAGCTCGGGCTGTTCGGCAATCAGGCGATCCAGCCAGTAACTGGATTCAAAAACAGCCAGCAATGTGCCGTCGCTGCGAGACAGCACATCTACGCCTTGCATGGCCCGAAGCGTGGGTGCGGATTCGGCGTCGGTGCGTCGAGCCACCTTGTAGTTCGTCATGGAGAACTCAACGGGAGCGCCGAACTCGTTCTCGAGCCGGTGCTTTGCAACCTCAAACTGCAGGGCCCCAACTGCAGCCAGCACAGGTGACTGATCCCCGTAGTCAGGGTCACGCAACACCTGAATGACACCCTCTTCGTCCAGCTGGGTGATGCCGTTTCTAAACTGCTTGGTTCGACTCACATCGGTGGTGCGCGCAATGGCAAAGAACTCTGGGGCAAAGCTTGGGATCTCTGGGAACGTCACGGCGGTCTCTGCCCACAAGGTGTCTCCGACGCGCACATCATTTGCGTTCACTAGTCCGATGACGTCGCCCGGAAAGGCCTCTTCGAGGGTTTCGCGTTCTTGGCCAAAAACCGAGTGAGCGTACTTGGTCGCGAACGGCTTTCTGCTGCGATCTTGAATGACCACCATGCCGCGTTCGAAGCGGCCTGAGCACACTCGCAAGAACGCAATCCGGTCGCGGTGCGAGCGGTCCATGTTTGCCTGCACCTTGAACACAAACCCCGAGAATGGCGAGTCAAGTGGTCGCTTCTCTCCAGAGGTGTCGGCTCGGGGCGAAGGGCTCGGCACCTCGTCGATGACGGAGTCGAGCAGAAGTCGAACCCCAAAGTTGGTAAGTGCCGAACCGAAGAACATCGGAGTTGTCTCACCTTCAAGAAACATCTCTCGGTCATGTTCCGCACCAGAAAGCAGTTCGAGCTCATCCAGACTCTCGGTCCAGGATTCGCCCTCCTCAATAAGTGCTCGGTCCGCTGGAACGATTTCTTCAGGAGCCTCGGTTGACCCACGAGCAGTTCGAGTAAAGCGGATGAAATCCCCGCTGCTGCGGTCGACTACGCCGCGAAAATCCCCGGCTATGCCCACCGGCCAAGTCATTGGAGTACAGATCAACCCCAGCTTTGACTCGATGTCATCGATGAGTTCAAGCGGACTCAACCCTGGACGGTCCCACTTATTGACGTACGTCAGAATCGGCAACCCACGGCTTCGGCAGACTTCGAACAGTTTTTGAGTCTGCACCTCGATGCCTTTCGCGGCATCGAGCACCATGACTGCAGCGTCGCAGGCAGTGAGCACCCGGTAGGTGTCCTCAGAGAAATCGCGGTGACCAGGGGTGTCAAGCAGGTTGACCACACAGTCGCGATACGGGAACTGCAAAACAGTGGATGTAATCGAGATTCCGCGCTGCTGCTCTAGTTCCATCCAGTCGCTAGTAGCTGAGCGTCGGGCACCCTTAGCCTTGACGGCGCCGGCTTCACGGCCGAGCGCGCCACCATACAGAAGCAGCTTTTCAGTCAGGGTGGTCTTGCCAGCATCCGGGTGCGAGATGATGGCAAATGTGCGTCGCCTGAGGGCTTGGGAACTGGGATCTGCGGGCGAACTCACCATGACATGAGACTCGCCACGGGCCAAGAACGCAAAGTGGGCTGAAAACTGCGCCTGTTCTTGGGGTGCAGCTGGGTCAGCTGATAGATGCCTCGACCGCCTTGATCAGCGAGGCTGTGCGTGGATCGCCAGCAAGACCGAACTGCATCTGGTTCATCACATAGCCAAAGGCCATCTTGCGATCCGGGTCTGCAAAGCCGACTGATCCACCTGCCCCATAGTGGCCAAAGGAGCGATCCCCAGACAGTGGCGAGAAGTCTGAACCGCGCATGAATCCCATGGCGAAGGGAATCGGAAACATCAACACTGCGTCAGCGCCCTCGGTTTGCACTTCAATTGCCTTGTGCATCGCATCTTCAGACAGCAGGCGCACACCATCAACCTCGCCTACGCATGCTGCGTACATACGAGCCAGTGAATTGGCGTTGGTGACCCCGTTCGCCGCTGGGATCATGGCTGACCACAATTCGGGGGTGTTCCAAGCCTCTTGGTCCATAAAGGCACCGCCAGGCGCAGAGAGCGCCTTGCCTGCAAGGTTGTCGGGGCCGAGCAGCATGTCGAGCATTTGAACCAAACCAATCGAAGCCGGTTCTGCGGGTTCCCCAGTCGCTACATCAACACCCGCACCTGCGGCTGAAATGACCTCAAGGTCTATTCCCTCGGGCAGTCCCATTGGGATCAGGCGAGAGACCCGGTCATGTTGTTGCTCGGGCAGTCCAATCCAGAAGTCCAAACCCAGCGGGCCGGCTACCTCGGTTGCAAAAAACTCGCCGATACTCATGCCCGATACCCGGCGCACGATCTCTCCAACGAGCCAACCGTAGGTAACAGCGTGGTACCCGTGTTGGGTTCCTGGTTCCCAGACGGGCGTGCTTTCTGCCAGTGCGCTCACCACGGTGTCCCAGTCGAGCGCATCATCCAAACTCAGGCGCCTGGTTGTGTCGATCAGGCCGCTCTTGTGACACAGCAGCCAAGAGACAGGAATCTCGCCTTTTCCTTGTGCTGCAAACTCTGGCCAGTACTGCGCAACTGGTGCATCAAAATCTAGCAATCCGCGTTGGGCCAAGATGTGCGCGCACAGCGCAGTTGCTCCCTTGGTTGAAGAAAAAACCATCTGCAAGGTGTCGGCGTTGTACTCAGTACCTTCGGTGGTGACACCACCTGTCAGGTTGACCACGGCCTTGCCGTCTACATACAAACTGAAAGCGGCTCCTACTTCTCCGTGTGAATCAAAGTTCTCTTCGAAGGCCTCTCGAACCTGCTCAAAGCCTGGTTCTACGGTGCCGCGGATTTCTGCCATTGGGATGCCCTCGTTCTGTCTGCTCAACAATCTGATGCGTAGCGTAGGCGAGAGAGGCGGGAGCAGCCCTGCCCGAACAGTTACAGCTTCGAGAACTTGGCTTCCCGTTCGAGTGTCCGCCCATCAGTAAATCTGACCTCGGCCCGAACCGTGTGGGTCCCAGTGCTCAGACTCGTTGGGTCGAGTGAGGCTCCGCCTAGGAGTTCCCAAGGGGAACTGGACTCTGTACGGGTGAGATTGCCATCTAGGAAGAACTTCACTGAGTCAATCCCATCCAGGACGCTTGCATCCAAGAAGATAAAGATTGCGGCAGTACCCGTAACTATTTGTGCGCCTTGCAGTGGCTCCGAGGATGAGAGGGAATCTGACGCGGACCACCTCAAACCCTCTGGGCTGCTGCGAACCTCGGTGGTGGTGGGCGCAGGGA
>CANJEC010000075.1 GCA_947473395.1 Actinomycetota bacterium
GCTGGTATCGCAGTGATTCGCAGTCCTCGTGGAACGGCGATGATGCTTGCTGTGGTGGTGCTGATTGGATCCTTTGGTGCGGTTGGGGCCATCGGTGGTCTGAGATCTCAAACAGGCCAGATAGCAGAGAAGATTCTGGCCTCAGAGGGCGCTCGTCCGAGCATGTTGCCGGCTGTTGTAATCTCATGCCCTGACCAACTCGGTGTCTCGCTCCAGCGGGAATTCGAGCTTGCCCCAAGTGGAGGTTTGAGCAGCGATGTGATTCCGTACCCGACGGGAGGGGATCCGCGGTTTGTGGATTGGGTGGATTATGCCGATCGGAATTCTGGTGCTTCACCTACTCAGTTCCTGCAAGAAGTCGCTGAGCGAATCCCAAACAGTGCCCCGGTGTACGTAGTGGAGAGTCCGACCTATCGGACCTTTGACGGCCAATGCGAGGGCTTACTTGCCGCTCTAGCATTGGAACGCGATCAGAGCCTGCTTCTAGCAATTGATGACTCGGACCTAGATGAGTCAGCCAATCTGTGGGCGTTTACGCCTCGAAACTGACAGATTCCGCCACCCGTGACTGCGTTCAATGAGTTGGAAGCAAGTAAGAGCAGTCTCTGGCGCTCGGGTCTCCCCGCTGTGTGTCTTGGCTGGGTCTGGGCTCGGCTGTGTATCGCTAGCGGGTTCCTGACTGCACATCTCCTGGTGGATCGACTCGAAACCCCTCGCGGATCGGAACAGATTCAGCAGGGCTTGTTCACTTGGGACGGTGCGTTTTATCGGGGCTTGGCACAGCAGTGGTACACACGGCCGCTAGGGGGTGCAGCCAGCGCACTGTCAGGAGAGGAGGCAAGGTTCTTTCCTGTCTACCCGGCTCTAGCAAAGGCTCTAGGCCCGCTCTTTGGCGGTCACGCCGATTGGGCGCTCATCGCCATCAGCAACATCTCAGCTTTTCTAGGAGCTTGGGTTGTTTGGAAGCTCGCAACCGAGGTGCTTGGAGGTAAAAACAAAGGCGAAGCAGTTTCAAAATTAGGCCGGTCAGTGGGAGATCGGTCAGCGGTGCTCATCGCAATTTTCCCTGCGGCGTTTGTCCTGGCCTTTGCGTATTCAGAGGGTTTGGCCCTTCTCGTCGTTGCCGGCACCCTCTTGGCGCTCCACCGACGCAATTTTGTTCTGGCAGGTCTCTTGGCACTCCTTGCGGCGGCTATTCGGCCGGTCGGTGGGCTGCTGTTGGTACCCATAGCGATTGAGTTGCTACGCGCTCACCCTCGGCCCCGTTGGTGGAACTGGATCATTGGCCTAGGCGGACCATTCCTCGGCTTAGGGCTGGCTCTCATCTGGATTGAACGGTCCACGGGAGAATTACTACTCCCGTTACGTCTACAGCGGCAGATTCGAGGAGGGTTCCAAGATCCCGTGACGCGGGTACTCGAACCGGTCGGCGAACTCATTCGAGGCAACTTTCGAGATGTCTACAACCTGGGCTTCATGATCGTGTTCTTGTTGCTCTTCATTTTCATGGTGCTCGGCGCACGCAGCAGTGGTCCCAAGCTTCCGAGTTCATGGATTGCATACTCAGGGGTATCGCTTCTCCTGATGCTCTCCTCCCAGGTGACGGATTCGCTCGGGCGTTACGGGCTTCTGGTAGTGCCATTCATCGTGGCGCTCGCCCTGTGGGCTGATCGGCGGTGGCGAACCCTAGCTGTTGGGGTCGCATGCTCTGCTGGCTTGATATGGCTGACCAGTGAGGCTCTTCTTGGTCGACTCGTTCCCTGAAATGTTCAGGTAGGCGAGGTTGGAACACACTTTTAAAACCGGCTTATGACGAAAGGCCGGCCCAAGGTGGATGCCAGTCATGACTGACGGCGTGTAAGACCAACGGCACTCACAACCAACAACACACGCGACGGACAGCACCCGACAACACAGCACCCGACAACACAGCACTCACTATGGAGTGTTAGTACCGTTCGTTTGGCTTCGGGCCTTGGCCACTAGATCCTGGAGTCGGGCTCTATGGCGGCGAACCGTCGTGTTCGGGCGATAGCGAGACTCATAGCGGCCTCGCCCCGTGCGCCGTACTCGGCCGAGGCGCAACTCGTAGCGGAGAACATCGGCGATGACTTTGTTGGGATCAGCCCCGCCAACGGTCAATCCGAGCTGCTCAAGTGCAGCTCGCAGCTCCGCAATGCTGCGGGGGCACTCGGCCTGAAACAGCAAAGTCAGCAGGCAATAGCGCAGGTTTGCGCCGCGCAGATCGTCAGGCCAGAGATAAGGAGCTCGAGGCGAGTAGTTCATCGCGAGAGCCGCAACACAGCGCTCGACAACACAGCGCTCGACAACACAGCGCTCGACAACACAGCGCTCGACAACACAGCGCTCGACAACACAGCGCTCGAAGAGGTTCTTCTCACCTTGGTTAAGTTCATCTCGGCAGTTTGTCGAGATTCAGCTCCGATGTCACCGGGGAGCGCAGCCCTGAGACGCGAACTCGGCGGCTGAACTTTCGTCCTAAGCCGGTTTTAAAACAGGTCGCGGGCCCCTCCCCACCCAGCGATTCAGGCGACCCAGTCATTCAGCGTTGGCGGCGTGCCACGGCCCAAGTGCCCCAGTGCGCTGTTGAAGCTGTCACCTCAAAGCTGCCACCGAGTTCGGAATCAGCTACCTGCAATGCAAGGGCCTGGGCAATTCGGTCCGCAGACAAGTAGATAGGGGTTCGTTCTCCGATGGAGTTCACCCAAATCAACACTCCATCGGCTGCAAGGACTCGAACCACCTCGTCAGCAAACAGCATCATGTTCACACAGGCCACAGCCGGGACACTCCCAGTGGCGAATGGAAGTGCACTGGAATCCAACTGCAGCCTGCTCCCTAATTCCTGCGGCAGCCGCCTGAGCATCTCAGAGGACAAGTCCCCAGCAAGAACATGCTCAAAATGCTGTTGCAGCAACACAGTGCCAGACCCCGTTCCGGCTCCAAGTTCGACCACAAGCCCAGAGGGAAGTTCAGAGCGTTTCAACAAATCCTCGAGCACTACCTGACCGCGAGCTCGATTCCCCGAGGCTGCCCAACCGGCTGCCATCTCATCAAAGAAACCGCCGACCTGCCTCGCAACCTCGGGAGTCCAATTGCTCGGATCATCTGCTACCGACTCGGTGATCTTCCGCATTGGATGCGAACTGCCGATATCTTCTGGTGGCACTCCAACTGCCTCGAGCTTGGCAGGTAGGTAGCGAACTCCGGCGCCCGACATATCCCGGCTCATATCCGGACTCACACTCGGGCTCATATCCGGCCTCACACCCCGGCTGAGATCGCCGTTGCGCCTCGCATATAGGGCAGCAGCAATTCAGGAATTTTGATCGAACCATCGGGCTGCCGATAGGTCTCTACAATTGCCGCCCACACGCGGGGCACAGCTAGAGCGGAGCCATTCAGCGTATGCAGAACTTCGGTCCCCTTACCGCCCAAAGGTTTGTAACGAAGATTGGCCCTTCGCGCTTGGTACTCACCGAACCAGGAGACCGAACTCACCTCGAGCCACTGGTCCACCCCTGGCGAGTACACCTCAATGTCAAAAGTGCGGGCTGCGGAATTACCGATGTCGCCGGCGCAGAGGTCCAACACTCGGTAGGCCAACCCAAGCTCAGCAATCAGACTCTCAGCTCGCAAAAGAATCTCGGCATGTAGGTCCGCTGCCTGTGCCGGAGTGGCGTAAGCCAAAATCTCGACTTTGTCGAACTCATGGACCCGCAACAGCCCGCGGGTGTCCTTTCCCGCTGAACCGGCCTCCCGCCGAAAACAGCTGGTATGAGCGCAGAACCGCAGCGGCAAGTCCGCCTCGGCCACGATCTCATCTTGGCCAAGAGAAGTCAGCGGAACCTCAGCAGTGGGAATGGCCCACAGGTCATCTCGCTCCACCGCATAGGCCTCTTCAGAGAACTTCGGGAGATGGCCCGTTGCAATCATTGTTGCAGTGCGCACCAACGTTGGCGGGCGCACCTCTTCGTACAGGTCAACATTGCGATCAATCGCTAGCTGGCACAACGCTCGCACGAGCGCAGCTCCCTGCTTGCGGTACATCACAAACATTGATCCGGACATCTTCACTGCACGCTCAACGTCCAGAATGCCGAGCTGTTCACCGATCTCCCAATGGGGCACTCGTTGACAGTCCACATACGACTCAGGCTGATACTGCTCCACTCGCAAAATCACATTGTCTTGTTCGCCGGCACCATCTGGGCAGTCCGCTGCTGGAAGATTTGGGATCCGCAAGAGTTGATCCCGGAGCAGAACCTGTAGTTCCTCAGCACGAGCATCAAGCTGCTTCTCTTCTAGACCCAGCAGCCTGCTTTGCTCCTGAAGCTCCGTCGCCTCTTCTTGGCGTTGCTCGCGGAACAGTTTGCCCACCTCATTAGACAAAGCCCGAACCTCGGCTCGAAGCGAATCACGCTGGCCTGACAACGATCGCAACTCGGCATCGATGCCGGCAACTTCATCAATCACAGCAGTGTCTTGGCCGCGTCTTGCCAGCCCCGCCTTCACCTGGTCAATATCGGCGCGGATCATACGCACATCAAGCATGAGTGGAACCTAGTTGGCATCGGGCAGCAGGCTGAACCTCATTGAGCATCTGTCTCAGAATTGCAGGCGGAACTGTCACAGAGGCATAGGCGGGAAGTAGCGTCACCTTGTGTCCGTAATCGCAGAACAATTGAGCATCAAGTATGGCCAGACTGTGGCCGTCGATCAGGTGAGCTTCGAGGCACAAGCCGGTCAGATCACCGTGTTACTGGGACCAAATGGTGCTGGAAAAACCTCGACGATTGAACACCTTGAAGGCTATCGAGCGGCGAGTTCGGGGTCGAGCAGCGTCTTAGGACTCGATCCCATTGCCGATCATCACAAGCTCACAGCGCAGGTTGGGATCATGCTGCAACAAGGCGGAATCCCAACTGCAATTCGCCCTCGCGAGCTCCTTCAACAATACGCAGGCTTCTTCCCCGACTCTCTTGACCCTGAAGATCTGCTGGCAAGCGTAGGTCTCACGGATCGCTCAAAGACCCCGTACCGTCGCCTTTCTGGCGGTGAACAACAGCGGCTGTCGCTGGCAATTGCCTTGATTGGTAAACCCAAGGTGGTGTTTCTTGATGAACCAACTGCAGGGGTCGACCTAGAAGGACGTGATCTCATCCGCTCCTTACTGCTGGCGTTGCGCCAAGAGGGTGTCTGCGTGCTGATCACCACTCATGATCTAGCCGAGACAGAGCGCCTCGCAGACAAGGTCATCATCATCGACCACGGAAAGGTCATAGCTCAGGGTTCTCCGACCGAATTGATGTCGGCAACGAGTTCTGACCACTTGTTGTTCGGCGCCACCCCAAATCTTGACTGCGCCGCACTCAGCGCTGCAGTCGGGTCCCAAGCTTCAGAGACATCTCATGGTGAGTACCGGGTAGAGGCTCCACCCTCGCCCGCTCTAGTCGCAGCAGTCACCAGCTGGCTTGCAGCCCAGAACATCCAACTCACCGATCTGCGGGCTGAACGACAACGCCTCGATGACGTATTCCGCCGCCTCACGGACGGAACCCAGTCATGAACGCCTTTCGCTCGCAAGTCCGCACCGAGCTCGCATTGAGCTCAAGGCAAGGAGAACAACTCCTAGTCTCGCTTGGCATTCCCTTGTTGATCCTGGTTTTCTTTTCCACGATTGATCTGCTCCCAACTGGTACCGACAAGCCGATCGATTTTCTTGCGCCTGGGGTGCTCGCCTTAGCCGTCATGTCCACGGCGATGGTTTCGCTAGGAATCGGTACAGGATTTGAGCGAACCTACGGCGTACTGAAGCGCCTCGGAGCCTCTCCCCTGGGCCGGGGGCGCTGGGTCATGGCCAAGATCGCCACCGTTATCGTTATTGAGGTCATCCAATGGGTCGTACTCATCAGCGCCTCGATTCTCCTTGGCTGGTCCCCTCCGTTGAGTGGCTGGGTCTGTGCCATAGCGGGGGCGCTGCTCGGTACTGCCGCATTTAGCGGTCTGGGGCTCCTCATGGCAGGAACATTGCCCGGATTGGCTACCCTCGCAGCAGCGAACGGGCTCTATCTGATTCTGTTATTGACCGGAGGAATGATTATTCCGCTGAGTGAACTTCCGGCCCCACTCGCCGCTGTCGCCAAAGTGTTTCCAGCTGCACCGCTAGCCGAGATCATCATCGGATCTCTCACTGTTGGTGGAAACGTCGCCAGTTGGGCCTGGGTATCACTTACTTGCTGGGCACTGATTGCTCCGCTTGGGGCGGCGCTTCTGTTCCGCTGGGAATAAGGTCGCTGGGAATAGATTCCTCCGAACGGACCAACTTGCCGCGGAACTTCGACTTATTCGCTTTGCTTCCCAGCGACCATTTGAAGAAGATCACACCGATGATCCCCCAGAGGTAGAACCCTGTGATGATCTTCATTTGGATACCAGCTAACTGCTGGTCCTCGACCACACTCAAGCCCCACAGCCGAGGCTCATGGTTATACCCCTGATACAGAACCGACTCGGCGGTTGTGAGAAATGACGCTGGAATCGTGGGTATAACCGCTAGAAGAAACACCATCACAATTTTGAGTGGTGGTCCGACTTGCAACTCGGGAATGGGCCCACAGATGCACATCCAGATGAGGAATGCAGAGGACACTGCTAAGAAGTGCACGCTGTAGTGCATCCAAGCATTCGCAACGGAGTTGTTGACCACCACGGCAGCGTGCATGCCTGCGGTCAGGAACAGATTCACGATGAGCGCTGGCGCAGGCCGCGCCCAGAAGTAAACAAACCGCTTGAACCCACCTTCACCAATGATTAGGCGTGCGAGCCAGGTTGGAGTCGCCAGCAACATGACAGGCGGAAAGACAACCATGAGTAACGAATGTTGAACCATGTGCAGCGAATACAACCGCTGCTCGGCAAGGTCATGCAGCGGGAAATCTGTAGCTACCCAGAAGACAAACACACCAAAGAAGAACCAAATCTTTTGGTGAGCAGTAATTGGTGTCTCACCAGCGGCAACAGCCTTTGGTTGAATAACACGACTTGCATAGAAGCCAAGTCCGAGCAAAGCGAGCACGAACAACCACACTTCAATGTGTGGAACCCATCCCGGCATTGCTGAACCAGTCATGCTGTCGCTGCCTTCGGAGTTGCCGCGTCAGCCAGCCGGGCAGGGACCGGGCTTAGATGATGTTGCGCAGAACGGTGCCGGTGGATCAATCGGAGGATTGTTGAATTCAGTCGTGCCCGAGTCTGACCAGAAGTTCATCACGGTCAACGCAACCACGTACACAAAGATTGCAACGATCATGCCTACATAGAACGTTCGCTTGAGTAGCGGCGAATCAAACTTCAGATGCATGAAGTACAAGGCCACCAGGAAGAACTTGATCACCATCAATATGATGAGTACCGGTACAGCAATCTTCTTGGTATCGGCGTTGAAAATATCGTCCCACCAGTAGGTGCTCACCTCTAGTGCAGTGAGCCCAACAAGCAGGAAGAAGACCTTGAAGTACTGCCCATCGGAGAGGCCATGGGTATGGTGCTCGCCAGGGTTCACTGGGGAGTCATCATCGAGTTCTGTTACAGCTGCGCTCATTGGAGTCTCCTCATGGGATGAGGTACACGATCGTAAAGATCAGTACCCACACAATATCGACGAAGTGCCAGTACAAGCCGACGACCTCGACTGCCTCGGCCCGAATCCGCGTACCGAAAGAAATTGCCAGCATCGACAGCAGCATGATCACACCAACAACTACGTGCACTCCGTGCAAACCAGTGAGAGCGTAGAAGGCTGAGGATGCGACGTTCGAGGTGAAACCAAGATCATCATTGACCACAAAGTTGGTGAACTCATAGATCTGCCCACCGAGGAACAAAGCCCCGAGCACTGCAGTAGAGGTCAACCACAATCGCAGTCGGGTGAGGTCACCACGAATGACTGCGTTCACTCCGAGCACCATGGTGAGCGAACTCATCAACAGAATGAACGAGGTCATCGAGGTGAAGGGAATATCGAAATACTCCGACACCTTGTGCGTGTTACCCGTGAGACCAGCGATCTCGCCGGGACGGTTCTTATAGATGAGGTAGGTCGAAATCATCCCGCCAAAGAGCAGACAATCCGAGGCCAGATACACCCACATGCCAAGTTTCTCATTCGAGATACCAGTTGAGGTTGTATGGATGTCATCGGGGAATTCAACATCCTCGAGGGATTCGTATGCGAGATCACTCATTTCGAATCCCCTTCTTCAGCAGTCGCTGCAGTGGAACCAGCAGACGCAGAGACAAGCTCGGACTCAACGCTTTCAGGCGCAGCAATCTCGGCCGAATCCGGCTCGTCCGGTTCGCCATGATGATCATCATGACCATGACCAGCGTCTGGATCGGTGGCTGGTTCCATGACCCAACCATAGATACCAGCGACGATGAGGATGACTCCTGGAACAGCCCACCAGAGATTGAAGATCAGCCCGTACCCAACAAGAGGCATACCTAGAGCAAGTACGAGTGGCCAATACGAGGGTGAAGGCAGGTGAACGGTAACCGGATCGCTCGACTCGACTACATCCTCAGTCTTGGCAATTCGCACGAGGCGGCCGTTCTCATCATGGCCGTACTTGCGGTGCCAGAACTCGTCAAACTCTTCTACCACTGGAATCTCGGCAAAGTTGTACTCCGGTGTGGGCGAAGGAATCATCCACTCCAGACTGCGGGCATCCCACGGGTCTGCACCAGGATTGACGGGGTTCTTGCGGTGCTTGCGATAACTAAAGAGCACGTTGCCCATGAAGACGAGAAGGGACAACGCAATGATGAACGCTCCGATAGTCGAGACCATGTTCCACATGCTGAAACCTTGGACCGAGGTATAGGTATATGTGCGTCGCATCATTCCCTGTAGGCCAAGGATGTGCATGGGGCCGAAGGTCAAGTTGAACCCAACCAGCATCAGCCAGAAGTGCCACTTGCCTGTTCGCTCACCAAGGAAGTGTCCGAACATCTTTGGCCACCAGAAGTACAGGCCGCCCATCATTCCGAGTAGTGCGCCACCAAAGAGCACGTAGTGGAAGTGAGCAACGACGTAGTAGGTA